>DAHXJB010000300.1:0-3572 GCA_027372455.1 Chloroflexota bacterium
AGCATCTCCGGGATGTAGAACTCCTGCTTGGCGAACTTCTCGCCGACCACGTCCATGGCCGGGATGAGGGCCTCGTCCAGGATCTCCTGGGGACCCCTCCCGCCGTCCAGGGCAGCCTGGGTGAGTTCCTTCGCCTGCCCGGCGTTACCCGCGATCACCGCTTCCTTCAGTTCACTGTAGTCTGTCACTCTTTCCTCCTGATTCGGAAAAAGAATATTGGGCCAGCGGGGTGTGAAGCTGTTATGAGCCCTTCGCCTGGCTTTGGGCTGCTGGCGGCACCGGTAAAGCACGCCCTGGTGGCCCCTTCGCTGGCCTGGAAATGCCGGCTGGCCATCCGGTGGGCTAACTGCCTAGTGCGGAGGGGCAATGGGTGGTCCGGCAAAGGCATCCCTACTTAGATCGAGGTGGCGGTGCATAACCGCCTCAGCCTCTTCGACATCCCTGTTCCGAATGCACTCCAACAGCCGGCGGTGATTCTCGTGCCGCTCCAGGACGTGGCCGTACGAGAAGCCCACGTGTCCCAAGGTCAGAACCATTTGCACCAGGGGCTGCGACATGACGACAAAGAGCGGGTTGTGGGTTGCAGCCGCGAGTGCTTTGTGGAACTCGACGTCGGATGGCATGTACTTGTCCGAAGAGTCCGGATTCCGGTCCATTTCCGCGATCGCCAGCTCCATTCTGGCAATGTCCGTCTCGTTGGCCCGCTGCACGGCCAGACGAACGATGAAGGACTCCAGACACCAGCGGGCCTCGTACAGGTCGTCGGTGGTGCAGTCCTGCATACGAAAGGCAACATTCAGCCAGGAGGCCATGGGGCTGCAGCCTGGAGCGGTGACGAAGGCGCCCCTTCCGTTGCGAGGCTCCAGCAGGCCGCGCTCTTCCAGCAACTTGATAGATTCCCTGAGAACCGCCCTGCTGACGCCGAATCGGGCTGCCAACTCCCGCTCCGGAGGCAGCTTGTCACCCTGGCGCAGCCGGTTATCCAGGATGAGGGTCTCGATACGGTTGGCAACCTGTTCGGAGAGCCTGGTTGCAGTGACCCTGTCGAAAGGGATATCGGACATATCCACCTCGCGGATCGATATTGCTCATATGGTAGGCCGGCCAGACGGTATAGCTGTCAGACCAAGCAATTCTCTACCTTGCAAGTGTCCTTGTCAATACCTTGGACTATTGAGGTTGTTGAAGATACGTTGAAGACGGGCTTGCCGGCAAGGTGATCCTCCGCGGCCTCGTCGCGAGGAGCCGCTAATCATCTGGCAGGGCGATGAGGGGTTGTCGTCTCTCTCTTGGGTCAGATTGAGCTGTCAGGAGCCGTTCTTCGCGGCGCCAATCCCGAAGTAGGCATGTCTTACATGTTCGTTCGCCATCAACTCCGCGGAGGTCCCGCTCGCCGTAGTGATGCCCGATTCCATGACGTAAGCACGGGTGGATATCTCGAGGGCAAGCCAGGCGTTCTGTTCGACTAGCAGCATGGTCGTGCCGTTCTGGTTGACCTCCCGCAGCTTGTCGAATACCTGGTCCACAAGGATGGGCGCGAGGCCCAAAGAGGGCTCGTCCAGCAACAGGAGCCGAGGGTGACTCATCAAGGCTCGAGCGATGGCCAGCATCTGCTGCTCGCCGCCACTGAGCCCAGCTGCCATCTTTCGCGCGTAGCGCCGGAGCACCGGGAACAGGCCGAACATCTCCTCGATGCCTTCCCGCACCTGAGCCTTCGGCTTTCCGTAGGCGCCCATCTCCAGGTTCTCGGCAACGGTCAGAGCCGGGAAAACCCGGCGGCGCTCAGGTACCAGGGCGATACCCAGGTTCACCAACCTCTCCGTTGGCTGCATCAGGAGGGATTCGCCATCAAACCGCAGTTCGCCGGCGATCGGCTTGAGCAGCCGGCAGATGGCCTTGATAGTGGTGCTCTTGCCCGCTCCGTTGGCGCCCAGGAGAGCCACCACCTCGCCAGGGTGCACCTCCAGGCTGACGTCCCGTACTGCCTGCACGTCGCCGTAGTTCACAGCCAGATGGGTGATGGAGAGAAGTGATCGGTCACGCATGGAACTCCTGCCTCCTTCGTGTGCCCAGATATGCCTCGATGGCGGCTGGACTCGACTGGATTTCGGAAGGAGTTCCTTCCACCAGCAGCTTGCCGAAGTTGAGCACGGTGATCCGCTGGGCGAGGGTCATGACCACCCGCATTTCGTGCTCAACCAGGATTACGGTCAGGCCTCGCTCGTGAAGGGCCCGAATCACGTCCATCAGCCGCTCGGTCTCCACCAGGTTCAGTCCCGCGTGCGGCTCATCCAGGAGAAGCACCTTAGGATCCAGACAGAGGGCTCTGGCGATCTCCAGCAGACGCTGCTGGCCCTGGGGTAGGCTGACTGCTGGGGCGTCGGCAGTGTCGGCCAGTCCGACGAAGCGCAAGGTCTCCAGCGCTTTCGCTCGTTTGCCCGGATCGAAGTGCCACCAAGAGCTGCTGGAATGGCCGGCTAGCAGCAGGTTCTCGAGCGCGCTCATGGAGCGAAACAGCCTCGGAGCCTGGAATGTTCGACCCATGCCCCGACGCGCTATTTCAAATGGATGGGTCCCATCGATGCGATGACCGCGGAGCCGCACCTCGCCGCTGGTCGGCCTGTATACCCCGCTCATGATGTTGAATAGGGTCGTCTTGCCTGAGCCGTTGGGGCCAATGACGGCGTGAATGGACCCCTCCTCCACTTCGAAGCTGACATCTTCCAGGGCCGCGACGCCCGCGAAATGCTTGGTAAGACCGGACACTCCTACGATATTCACCCCGCTTTCCCCTCCCTGGGCTTGCTCAAGTTCACTTTCCCGAATCTGTTCCTGAAGAGGCGAATGCTAGACTTCCTCCGATGCCCTGAGACTGTCCGGGCCAAACCTGCTAGGCCCCCTGGAGCGGCTGCCATCATGACGATGACTACCAGTCCAAAGACCGCCATATAGGAGTCCTTGAGGAAGCGAAGCCACTCCGGGATCAGAGTGAGCAGGAACGCCATGACCACGACGCCACCGGTGCTTCCCAAGCCTCCAATTACCACCATAACCAGGTAGTTGAAGGTGGTGCTCCAGGCAAAGACGTCCGGGCTGATGTAACCTAACATCGTAGAATAGAGGACCCCAGCCAGGCCACCGCAGGTGGCCGAGATGACGAATAGCATGACCTTTATGTTCCGGATGTTGACGCCTGCGACTTCGGCGGCAGTCTCATCATCGCGGAGCGCCCGCGCCCGCATGCCAAGGGGGCTGCGGTTGAATAGCACAGACAGGGCGACGATGAGGGTGGTGAAGACCAACTCCGCGTAGAATACATGGGGTTCACTATCCAGCTGCATCGGGCCTAGACTGAACTTGGGAATGGCGCTAAGGCCGTTGGCTCCACCCGTCAGTCTACCCAGATTGATCATGAGTTGCTGCATGATGATCCCGAATCCCAGGGTGGCCAGCGCCAGATAGTGCCCCTTCAGTTTCAGGGCCGGCCAGCCTAGGGCAAGCCCTGCCCCTGCTGCGAGGAGAACACCCGCCACGGCTGCCACCGGCAACGGCACATCGCGGAGCGCGAGTAT
>DAHXJB010000382.1:0-4786 GCA_027372455.1 Chloroflexota bacterium
GGCGAGTCACGCTCCCGTGTTGCTCGCTTCCGTTTCGCCGGACGAGGCGGAGCCTACAACAGCAGCGGAGTGCCGGTCAAGGAGAGTTGGAGGCAACGGGACCAGCAGTTCAGGCTGGCCCAACAACAAGGACCCGGCTCAGGATCCTAACAAGAACTCGCCGGAAAGCTGTCTTGACAATGGGGTACACCGCTCAATGAGACGCCGGCGGCCCCCGACCTACCAGCGAATCTCGCCTCTCGTCAGCCCCTACACGCCACTCTCGACGGCCTGCTCGTCCACGTCCGCGCCATCCTCCGATCTCTCCGGCACCTTCCGCAGCAGATCGAGGCTCGCCAGCCGATCGATGAAGAGGATGCCATCCAGGTGATCCACCTCGTGCTGGATGACGTGGGCTAACAATTCGTCGGCCTTAATCTTGATCTCCTTGCCCCGTCGGTTCCTGGCCTTCACAGTCACCTTGAGGGCCCGCTTTATGTTGGCAACATAGCCCGGTATGGAGAGACAACCCTCTTCCGGCTCGTATTCACCCTCCATCGCGGTGATTTCAGGGTTGCACAGTACGGTGATCTTCTCGTCAACGTCGATCACCACGATGCGGAGCGGGACGCCAACTTGAGGTGCTGCCAGCCCCAGACCAGGAGCATCCCTCAGCGTCTCAATCATGTCATCTATTAGCTGCTGTATGGAGGGGTCGAACCTCGTCACTCGCTTCGCCTTCTGGCGAAGGACGGGGTCGCCCAATAGCACGATCGACCTCACTGCCATTCTGACACCAACCTCCCAGACGATCTGGTCGGGTCTGGATTTTCTAGGATTTTACCTCACTAACCACGCCATAGCAAACCAGGTGGTCCGGGCAAGAGACGCATCCCTCGCTCCAGCTCGCCGCCTGTCCTCCTTGCCAACCCCCAACCGGCCCTCGCCGGCATGCACCGCCCATCGTCCCGCTGCTATAATGGGCTGCCTACAAGCACAAGATACTTGCTCGGCTTTGGAGCAGCCCGCACGGATAACGAGGCCGAACCCATTCGAGACAGGCATCGCTATCCCCTCCCGGTGAGCCGCCCGCGGGCTGGCTCTACGTGTCTAAAGGGTATGGTGGCAGAGCGACCGGGACGGAATCGACTTCGCGCCCACCATGCACTCAAGGTGAACAGGCGGATCGGATATCCATGGACGATAGCAGACTCTTCCTCGGACTCGACATTGGATCCGTGAACGTACGCGCAACTGTGGTCGCCGGAGGCGGCCAGCCAGTTTACTTCGACAGCGAGCGGATATACAAGGGACCCGCGTCCGCGGTGTCGACTCTGTTCGAGCGGCTCCGAGAGCACGTACCCTTGGACGAGCTGGCCGGCGCTGGGGCAACCGGTTCCGGACGCCAGATTTATGCCGGGCAGGAGGGCTGGAGGCTGTTGAGCTCCCCCTTCACCGCCATAACCGGCCTACTCTCGGATCGGTCGGATCCCCGAACCATCATCGCGATCGGTGGCCAAACTGCACTGGTGATCGGACTCACCATGGAAGGCCAGGAAAAGCGCTGGCGCGTCGCCCGCTCTCCACTCTGCGCAGCTGGGACTGGAAGATTCCTCGAACAGCAGGCCTCTCGCCTGGGCATTCCGATCGAGTCCTTCGGCTCAATCGCGCTGGAGTGGAAGGAACCACCTCCTCGTATAGCGGCCCGATGCAGCGTCTTCGCCAAGTCGGACTTGATCCACCTCCAGCAGAAGGGCTGGCCGATCGCGGCCATGCTGGCCGGACTTTCCGACAGCGTAGCCCGTATGATCGTTGCTCAATGGCGGGATCGCTTTGAACCGCCCGTCTACTGCATTGGCGGAGTAGCCACCAACCAGGGAGTAGTTCGGGCTCTCTCGGCTGCCCTGGGGGGGGTGGAGATCATCGTACCGCCACATCATTCCTACCGCGAATCGATGGGGGCCGCCATGCTGGCCAGGAAAGCCATGGGCCGCCCCGTCGATCTCTACCCACGATCCGGCCACGATGACCAACTATTTTTCCTCCCTCGTCGCCTGCAGACATCCTTCTCAGCCGACGGCTGGAGTGCGGTGGAACTGGAAGGGCATCCGGTGGACGTGGCGGTGGGGGTGGACGTAGGCTCGACCAGCACCAAAGCCGCGGTAATAGGCCTGGACGGCCAACTGCTGGCTAAGAGCTACCTGATGACCGCGGGACAGCCCCTGGAGGCGGTAAAGCAGGTCATGGCCAACCTGGCGCCCCTGGTGGAAGGAAGGGTACGGGTTAAGGCCGTCGGGGTGACGGGCTCCGGTCGCTACCTGGTCGGCAACTTCATTGGCGCAGACCTGATCAAGAATGAGATCACCGCTCAGACTCGAGCAGCACTCCACATCGATCCCCAGGTGAACACCATCTTCGAGCTCGGGGGTCAGGATTCCAAGTACGTCTATCTGGAGAACGGTACCGTCCTGGACTATCAGATGAACAAGGCCTGCGCCGCCGGCACGGGAAGTTTCATCGACGAGCTGGCGGAGCAGCTGGGGATATCCACCCGGACCGGCGAGTTCGCCCGTCTGGCCTTCGAGGCGGACACGCAGCTGGACCTGGGCGAGAAGTGCACAGCTTTCATGAGCCAGGCTGTGACGTCGGCTCAGCATGCGGGAGTTGGGCGCGAGGTCATTGTCTCGAGCCTCTCCACATCCCTGGCCAAGAACTACAGATCCAAGGTGGTGGGTTCCCGCCGGGTGGGGGACCGCATCTTCCTCACTGGAGCGGTCTTCTACAACGACGCCGCGGTGTCGGCTTTCAAAGCCGAGTTCCCGGGAAAAACCCTGCTGGTGCCCCAGCACAAGGAGGTCACAGGTGCCATAGGAGCCGCCCTGCTGGCGCTGGAATCGCTGCCCGAAGATGCCAAGACCGGTTGCAAGGGCTTCAGCGCAGTGGCCCAGGCTACATACAGACTCACCAATTTCACCTGCCACCGCTGCGAGAACAGCTGCGCCATCAGCTCCATGATTACAAGCGACGGAACCCGGCTCTTCTATGGCTCCCGCTGCGACCTGTTCGACTCGAAGTCTAAACGTGTCGGGGAGACGGGGGGGCGGGGAGATGGGGGGACCGGGAGATTCCCTCTCACTTTGGCAGAGGGTCAGGGCAGCGGCAAAGACTCCATCTCCCAGGGGGTGAGCGCTGGCTCAGCACTCAGCACTCAGCACCCAGTACCCAGAACTGAGACCCGCTCCACCCCCTTCGACGAGCGGGAGAAGCTACTCCTTGCCGGCTACGACCCATCCATCGGCACCGGTCCCTTGGTGGGAATACCGAGGGCACTGATGACCATGGACCTGGCTCCATTGCTGACTGAGTTCCTCAACGCCCTGGACGTTCGCGTTCGTTACTCGTCCCCTACCAATCAGAGGGTGATCGAGAAATCTCTGGAGGTTGCCTACACCGACAGCTGTTTCCCCATCAAGCTGCTCCATGGCCACGTGGCAGAGCTGCTAGATGCTGGATCCGAGTTCGTGCTGATCCCCAACGCCATTCGGATGGGAGAGAAGAACGGCGACGAAGATCAACGCTACTCCTGCCCGCTGGTTCAGGCCGCACCGTACATCGTGCGTTCGGTCTTTGGTCTCGGCGACCGATTGCTGGACCCGATCTTCGACCTGTCCCAGGGCGACGCATCGACGATTCGCAGCTTCACCGAGATCGCCGAGCGGCTCGGCTTCAGTCAGGAGAAGGGCAGCGAGGCAGCCCGAAAGGCCCTCGCCCGTCATCGACGCTTCGAATCGGACCTGGGAGATGCAGGTCAGAGAGTGCTGGCGGAATTGGAAGCCTCCCCAGAAGCCATCGGGGTGGTGCTGATGGCCCGGGCCTACAACGCGCAGGATGGGGGCGCGAATCTCGGAATGGCCCAGGAGTTGAAGAAGCTGGGCGTGATACCGATCCCACTCGACTATCTGCCACTGGACCGGGTGGACGTGCGAGCTATCTCCGACCGCCCCTACTGGAACTACGAGAGGAAGCTGCTGGCCGCCGCCAAGTTGGTGGCCGAACACCGCCAACTGTTCGGGCTTTTCCTGTCCAACTTCGGCTGCGGACCCAACTCCATCATCCAGAACATCGTCGAGGACATCATGGGCGGCAAACCGCTCGGCCAGATCGAGCTGGACGAGCATGCCGCCGAGGCCGGCTACATAACTCGATTGGAAGCCATGGTGGACACCATTCGTGGCTACAGCCGATCGGGCCTCCAGTTGGCCGGGTCACCCGGAAAGTACACCCGTGGGGTACCCTCCTCGGTGTGCTCCGGCGAGCACGTGCTGATCGCCCGCATGTCGGACCACGCTGAGATGGTGGCAGCAGCGATGCGCTCATTCGGGGTGAGAGCCGAAATGCTGCCGGAATCCGACGAGAGAAGCATGGCCCTCAGTCGCGACGTGACCAATGGCAAGGAATGCCTGCCCTTCCGAGACACCCTCGGCGTGTTCCTTCGGATGGCCGAGGAGGGCTCGATCCCTCCACGGGCCCGCGCGATGATGGCCGGCTCCTACGGGCCCTGCCGGCTCGGCAAGTACGCCCAGGAGCAGCAGAAGATCCTCGACGAGCGCGGCATCCAGCTCGAGGTGATGACCACAGTCTCGAACAACGCCTACTCGGACCTCGGGCTGGGCCCCAGCTTCGAACTGCTGGCCTGGCAGGGTGTGCTGGCCGCCGACCACCTTCAGAGATTACTCTGGATGACCCGTCCCTACGAGCGCCACCCGGGTGATGCGGATCGGGTCTATCAGGAGTCCGTGGCGAAGCT
>DAHXJB010000220.1:0-7615 GCA_027372455.1 Chloroflexota bacterium
TTCGTGAAGATGATGAACGACAAGGCCCAGTGGCTGGGCTTGAGCTCCACCCACTTCGAGAACCCGCATGGCCTCGACGAAGCGGGCCACTACTCAAGTCCGGCGGACATGGTGGCCATGGCACGCTACGCCATGCAATACCCCCTCTTCAGAAAGGTGGTGGACACCCGAAGCTATCACATCCGAGAGAGCAACATCTCATACACCATCTACAACGTGAACCCGATACTGGGCTACCCAGGAGTGGATGGAGTGAAGACCGGTTACTCGGACAACGCGGGCAGAGCGCTGGTTGCAACCGCGGTGCAGAACGGCCACAGGATCTACGTAGCCTTCATGAGATCGGATACAGGGGCCGAGGCCGATGGGTCGCTGCTGATCAACTGGGCCTTCAACTCCTTCGATTGGCCGCCGGGCAACTGAGAGGTATAATAGTGCACCAGGTTAAGCGCTACGCACCTCTTTCGGTTTCGGCCCCAGCACGCTCGAAAGGAGTCGGCTGTGAGGACCAGGAGTCTGCGATGGTGGGCGGTCCTCGTCCCAACCGTCCTCATCATCCTGCTGGACTACGCACGCCACAAGCTGATCGCCGGCTACACACACCCGTGGAACGACGAGGTAGTGCTGCTGGTGGGAGTCCTCCTGGTCGCCTTCGCCACCTCTCGACTGCTGTTTCAACAGGTGGATCGGTCTCAGCAACGAGAACAGCAGGCGAAAATGCTCTACGAGATCGGCGTCGACGTGACCTCCAATTTGAACCTCGATGTCGTGCTGAATTCGATCCTCATTCGCGGTCGCGAGGCCCTGGACGCCGACTGTCTCGGCATTGCCCTGGCTGATGGACCTCGTCGTGAGCTGACCCGCCAGCGTCGCCTCGCGACCTCCCCGTCGGTGGTGACCGTCTCGCCGAATTCCCGCTTCCCATGGGAGACAGTCGAGACCGGCGAGGAGAAAGAGCAGGAAAACCCCACCTCAACCCAGCTCGGCGATGACTGTCCATCCTGCGGCCGCTGTCTCGCGATCCCATTGAGGATGGGCCCGCAACTGCTGGGAGCCATGTGCGTCGGACGTTCGAGCTCAGAGCCCCAGAGCTCACGCCAGCGCACGGTGACCGGTCAGATGGCCCATCTCGCCGCGGTAGCCATCGCCAACAGCCTCCTTCATGAACACGCCCAGAATCTGGCCACCTTGGAAGAGCGGGACCGGATCGCCCGGGAAATACACGACAGTCTGGCGCAAGCGCTGGGCTACCTCAGCATGAGGGCTCAGGGAGCAGGGGAGCTGTTGCGGCGGGGCGAGACAGAAGGGGTCCAGGCCACCCTGCTGGAGATGAGCCAGGTCGCCAACGAAGCCTACGCCGACGTGCGGGAAGCCATACTCGGCTTGCGAGTCTCGGCCCGGGCCGAAACTGGGCTTGGGGAGATCCTGCAGGACTACCTGAAGAAGTTCAGCCACCAGTCGGGCGTGGTCGCAGAACTGGAAGCTGTGGGGGAGGACTACCTTGACCTGCCGCCTCGGGTCCAGATCCAACTGGTGAGGGTGATCCAGGAAGCCCTGACGAACGTGCGCAAGCACTCTCACGCTAGACATGTTTGGGTCAAATTGGAACGACAAGAATGTGTAGCAAGGATCACTATCAGCGATGACGGCGAGGGTTTTGACCTGAAGCTGGCGGAAAGTCGATCCGATGGCCACTACGGCATCGCGACCATGCGAGAAAGGCTGGCGATCATCGGCGGACATCTCGAGGTGAGCAGCAAGCCAGAAAAGGGGACAGTCATCGCGGCCACGGTTTCGTTGGCCGGCAGAAAGGGAATCCGTGACGATCATGGCTAGGGTGTTACTGGTGGACGACCATATCCTGTTTCGAAAGGGTCTCGCGGCACTCATGGCCGGGCGTGAAGGCGTGGATGTAGTCGGCGAGGCGGGAGATGGATTCGACGCTGTGGAGAAGGCCATCTCCCTTCAACCCGAGGTAGTCCTGATGGACCTCCAGATGCCCCGGTGCGATGGTATCCGAGCCACACGCATGATCAGGGAAAAGCTACCTGGCACGAAGGTCTTGATCCTCACAGTCTCCGACGAGGATGACCTTCTCTTCGATGCCATCAAGGCTGGCGCCCACGGCTATCTCTTGAAGAATGTGCAGCCGGAAACGCTGGCCCAAGCCGTGGTCGGGGTAACCAGGGGAGAGGCACCCATGTCGGGGACTGTGACGGCACGGCTGTTGAGAGAGTTCTCTCTCGCGAGGGACGGCATCGTTTCCACGTCAGGAGAGTCTCGCCTCAGCCAGAGAGAGCAGGAGATCCTGACACTGGTCTCTCGAGGTGCCAGCAACAAGGAGATCGCCGCGCGACTGGTGATCACCGAGGGAACGGTGAAGAATCATCTGCACAACATCCTGAGCAAGCTCCACCTGCACAACCGCGCCGAGATCGCGGCCTATGCCGTTCGCCAGGGTATCCTGGCCCCCGATAATCACAAGTCTGAGTAGGGCAGAGGGTGGGCCTCTGCCGCGGACATGTACCCTCCAACAAGATACATGTCCTCTGTATATCCACGCCATATCCATAGATAGATGGCAAAGGCCGCCGAAGGTCGCTAGCATCGGTGTCAGCTATTGGGTCGATGAACGACAGCATGATGCGAGGCAAGCATGGTCAGGCGGCAGATCGCCATCCTCTATACTAACCCTCTGTTTGCCCAGAGCATCGCCTGCCTGCTGGAGGTGGAGCCGAAAATCAGCGTGTCCTGCGTCGATGCCAGCCGCGTTGACGCCACCGCGGAGCTTCGGCGACTTCAACCCCAGGTTGTACTAGTCGAGCGCGAGCTCGAGGGTTCTGCTCTGGGATCCGCCATGATGCTGTTCCTAGACAGCCAGAAGCGGCCACTCACGATCGTGCTCGGACTCGGGCATCCGGACATGGAGATTTTCTACAACCGCCGAGTCGGCGTCGCCACGCCGGACACCCTCTTGCAGGCCGTGTTAGAGGAGGAAATCGACGGACAGCAGCAGGCAGGTCGCTTCGACCCATATATGCAGGCCAAAAGGAGAAGATCGAAGAATGGACCTGACAGCAGACAGGGATAAGGTGAGCCGGAGGTCATTTCTCGGCTACACCATCGCCGCAATCGGGGGCTTCATCGCCGCAACCGTCGGCTCCGCCACCGCCATCTTTGCGGCGTCACCGATCCTGAGCCACGAGAGCAAGCCCAAGGTCACCCTGGGCTCCATCGACGGCTTCCAACAGGGGGTACCGAAGCTGGTGCAATTCCCTGTATCCCGAAAGGATGGCTGGATCAAGGAAAACGCCCAGAAGTCAGTCTGGGTGGTCCGAGGTGGCGAAAACAGCTTCACCGTATTTGTCGCCCGCTGTACCCACCTGGGGTGTGCCTACAACTGGAACGATAAGACCAAGGAGTTTCAATGCCCATGCCACGGCGGACGATACGCACTGGACGGGCAGGTACTCGGCGGACCGCCGCCTCGCCCCCTGGACCGGTTGGAGAATCAGGTGGAGGGAGGCAAGCTGGTGATCGACTATGAGGAGTTCCGCCTCGGGATTCCGCAGAAGGTAGAGGCATAGCATGAGCAAAGTCTACTCGTGGCTCGACGAGCGAGCCGATCTCACACACACCTTTTCGCCGCTGCTGTTCCGGAAGATCCCGAAGGGTGTCGGCTGGTGGTACACCTTCGGCAGCGCGACCCTCTTTGTATTCATTCTGCAAGCCGTCACTGGAATCTTCCTCGCGATGTACTACTCGCCCAGTCCGGACCATGCCTATGACAGTGTGAAATACATATCGCACGATGTCATGCTGGGCAGCTTCATCCGAGGTCTCCACCATTGGGGTGCTTCCGCGATGGTCGTGCTGGTGGTCTTGCACCTGCTGCGAGTCGTGATTATGGGCGCCTACAAGTACCCAAGGGAGCTGACCTGGATCGTGGGAGTATTCCTTCTGCTGCTAACCATGGCTTTCGGCTTCACAGGTTACCTCCTGCCCTGGGACGAAAAGGCCTACTGGGCAACGACGGTTGGAACCAACATGGCAGGGACCGTCCCGCTGGTGGGCGATTGGGTGCTGAAGCTGCTGAGGGGCGGAGCGGAGTTGGGAGCGGTGACGCTTGCTCGCTTCTATGCGCTGCACACACTGATGCTGCCCGCCCTGCTATTGACTGTTGTCTCGGCTCACCTCTACCTGGTCATCAAGCAAGGCATCTCCGCTCCACCCGAGATCGAGCCACGCGATCCCTTGAGCCGGCCTGGGACAGGAAGGTAGGGGAGGAGAGACCGGATGGACAACGAAAGGCGAAAACGATACCTTGCCCGTTACCAGGAGCAAAAGGCCCTCGGCGAGTCCTTCTTCCCCTACACCATACATAAGGACGCCATCTTCTCCCTGCTGGTATTCCTGGTGCTGGTCGCACTGGCGGCCTTTGTAGGCGCTCCCCTGGAGGCGAGAGCCGACCCCACTAACACCGCGTACGTACCTCGCCCCGAATGGTACTTCATGTTCCTCTTCGAGATGCTCAAATACTTCCCAGGGGAGTTTGAGTGGGTAGGAGTGGTAGTGGTGCCCGGCGCCGCAATCCTCTTCCTCTTCCTGCTTCCAATCCTGGATCGAAGTTCTGTGCGGCATCCTCGGCAACGGCGGTTGGCCGTGAACATCACCGTCCTTGCAGTAGTGGCCGTGACCTTCCTCACCCTGCGGGCATATCAGGTGACCCCAGCCTCCGCAATGTCCTTTATCCAGGGCGGATGGATGATCGACTCGACACCGAAGGCAGCCACAGTAGCCAAATCCAGCGGATCCATCGAAGAGGGCAAGAAGATCTTCACCGCCACCTGCAACAGCTGTCATCCAAACGCAGAAGCTGGCGTCGGCCCCAGTCTGAAGGGAGTCTCCGCGGAGAAAATCAACCAGATGGTCAGAAATGGCAAGGATATCATGCCGGCGTTCTCCACATCGCAGGTAACCGACCAGCAACTGAAGGATATCGTAGCCTATCTGACTAGTCTGAAGTAGCGACACCAGAGCGAAGGCAGGTAGTTGCCTTGAGAAGGAGCGGTACCGCCCTTGCATAGCTTCCGGCATGGCAACCGGAAGCGGCACTTCCGCGGCACATGACGCGATCGTGGTCATCAACCTGCGCTCGAGGTCGGGTGCCAATGTCGCGCAGAGCGCATCGCAAGAGTTGGAGGGCAGGGATCTAGAACCTTCCACGCCACCATCACCACCGAGGAGGGCAGCCACGAAATCGACACAAGACTGGTGCTGGTGGGGAACTGCATATTCCATCTGCCGGGGAAGATTCTGCTGCCCAGATCCCTGTGGGACGAGAGAAAGCTGGTGGTCTACACGCCGCGCGACACTCGCTGGACCACGTCACTCCAGCTTGTGGTAGGGCTCTGGCTCACCCACCGCCCGCGGCCCGATCTGCCGCGGTTCGCTTCGACGGAGTACGTCACCGTCACCACCGTGCCCCCGCAGCCGATAGACCTCGACGGGGAGATGGCTAACCCGACACCAGTAGAGTTTCGGATAGCCAAGAACGCCCTTCGGGTATTGGTTCCTCAGTAGAGAGACAGGCTCTACCTTGGTCTCGATCCACCGACAAAACGGGGCGACCAATAGGGATCTGAAAGGGAGCGGATCTGCACCCCCACGCTCTCGGTTTCGGCGTTGATGAAGCGGCCACCGCCCAGGTAGATACCACTGTGTGAGAGGCCTGGCATGTAGGTGTTCTGGAAGAACACCAGATCACCAGGCTGAAGCTGATCGCGGCTGATCCTGGGGCCGGCGTTGAGCTGCCCCCACAAGTCGTGGTTCGGGATGTGGATCCCCACCTGCTGGTACACGTACCATGTGAAGCCGCTGCAATCGAAGCCGCTGGGCGAACTGCCGCCCCAGACATACCTGTAGCCCAGGTACTTCTGTGCGATTGCCGCGATGCGGTTACCGATATCGCCCGCTGGAGCAGGTGGCATGGCCTGGGCAGTCGCGGCTGCAGGTTTGGCCGCGGGCTTGGGCGTCGGGGTTGGCACCGGCCTGGGCGTGGAAGTAGGTGCCGGTTTGGCCGTCGGAGTAGCTGTCGGTGCCGCGGCCACCGCCGGCTTAGGTGTGGGCGCAGACGCTGTCGCGGCCGGAGCCGTACCCCCTGGTATGGTCAACTCGAGCCCAACCTTCAGCATGTTGGGATCCAGCAGATTGTTGGCAGCCTGGATCGCCGAGACCTTCACACCGAAGGCATCCGCGATGGACACCAGTGTGTCACCGTCCTTCACCACATACTTGGGGGCGTTGACGAGTTGCTGCGGGCTTGGAGCGGTGGGTGGGCCTGTGATCGCCTCCGTCGTCCGCATCATTCCACCCGGAACGATCAGCTGTTGTCCCTCTTGAAGAGAGTTGGCGTCCCTCAGGCCATTGGCCTCCGCTATCTTCGACGAATCTGCCCCGTAGCTCTGCGCGATACTGAGCAGCGTGTCGCCCTTCTGGACTGTGTGCAAGACACCGGAGACCGGTAGAATGGTCAGCTCGGCGCCGATCTGAATGAGATCGCCGTTACCCAGATTGTTCGCCCACAGGATGGTCTCAGGGGTGATCCCAAACTTGTCGGCAATCCCAAGGAGGGTGTCGCCCGCCTGCACCTTATAGGTTGTGGTCTTGAGAGGTCCGGACCTAGGGACAGAAGTCGGCGTTGGGCTGGGTGATGCCACCGGGGTAGGAGATGCCGTCGGAGTTGGAGACGCCACCGGGGTTGGAACGGGTGCTCGCTCCCCACCGCGGCTAGAGGTCGTGGCCCGCACCACCATAACCCCATCTTCCTGACCATTGGAACCGGCCGTGATGGGATCGACCGCTACGAACAGGGCACTGAGAGCAACCCTATCTTGAGGAGCCTGCTGCTGCTCGGCAGCCGGGACCGCGGAAGGTGACACATCGAAATTCGGAGTCGCCGTGGGTAGATCCAGCGACAGCCAGCTGGCCGGCACATTGGAATCGATCGCGGCGACTCGAGAGGATGGTGGGAGAACAGTACCGAAAGCAAGCTTCGGCTCGGCAACGAGTAATTGGGTTCCGCCGAGCCACACCGAAGCTCCAACCATCACGCCAACAGCCAGATGTTGCAGCAGGCGAAGAGAGAACGGAGCCGACGGCTTACGCCTTGGTCTGACGCCGCGTGGACGGACGATTCTGGTTTCGGCAGCGGATGGATGGCTATCGGACGAGTCTATTATCCTCACCTCTAAACAAGTCGCACACCGCGAGCGCGACGGAACTCACGCGCCACAGATGCCGGCGGCAGGGCCGCCACTTCGAGTCAAATGGAATGAAGGAGTAGGAACCGGGGATACCAGAACAGATCTACTACAAGAGCGATGTTAGCGAAGCCGGAGAGAAAAGGCAATTCCCAATTTGGTAGTAGTGGGCGGCCAAGCGCCCCTTTGCGCGGTCGCCGCCGGCATCAAGCCATCATTCCAGCCCCTCCCGACGCTCGCGATCTCCGATACGGCCGCCCTCTCCACGCACAATACTTAACCATGTGCAATAGTTGACAGGCGACTGAGTTCGCATCTACCATTGTGAGCACATTCTCTCTCTTTGGGGGACG
>DAHXJB010000441.1:0-10522 GCA_027372455.1 Chloroflexota bacterium
AGCGAGGGCGGGTGAGGGTTGGGCTGTCTACGGGATCGTAGTAACGACTTCAGTCGTTCGTCCTTGTGCGAGAAACCGGATACCAACGACTGAAGTCGTTACTACGAGGAAATCAAGGGGTTCTGCCTCTTTCACGCAGAGAAGACAAGGGTTGCGAACCATGATGGAAGTGCACCTTTACGGTCGGCTGCGTCGGTACGGCGCATCCTGCGATCCCACAATCGACTGCATCCTTGAGGTAGAGCCGAGAGCGGAGCAACAGCTGGTGGAGGATCTGGTGGCCTCCCTGGGGATTCCCCCCCAAGAGGTGGCCAGCGTGTTCCGCAATGGCCACTGGCAACAGGAGGGGTTGAAGGCCTCCCTCGCGGGCGTGACGCGGCTGGGGCTTTTCCCCCACACCATGAGCCTACTTTACGTTTGAGAACTGCTTGGTGGCAAACGAGAGAGAGAACGCAACTGTTCAGGTCAAAGTGCGGCTCTATGCAGGGCTCCGCCGGTACCTGCCAGAGCTATCCCTGGGACAGTCTTTGCCGCTGCAGCTACCTCAGGGGACAACCATCGGGGAGATGCTGGATCAGCTCGGCATCCCTCGGACCGAAACCAAGAGCTGCTTCGTGAACGGCATCCAACGGGAGTTCAGCTACCAGTTGAAGGAGGGGGACGATCTGGCAGCCTTCCCGCCGGTGGCCGGGGGTTGTGGGGAGGGGCCTACTCAACCGTCGATTCGCTGAACGATGCGACTCCAGGCGGCCTCCACCTGACTACGGGTCTCTTCCAGAGCGCCGCTGTTATCGATCACCAGGTCGGCCTGCTTCAGCTTCTCGGCCGCGGGCGATTGGGCGTCCACCCGCAACTCGGCCTCGGTCGCATTCATCCCACGGCTGCGCCTCAGCCGCTCGATCTGCTGTTCCCGACGGCAGGTTACCACCCACACCGAGTCCACTTTGCGGTTCCATCCAGCCTCGATCAGCTTGATGGCCTCGAGAACCACCACCGGCCTCCTGGACGTGGCTATCCGATCCTCCGCCAGCTTTCGAGCCGCCGGGTGGGTTATCGCTTCCAGATCGGCCAGAGCCACCCTATCCCGGAAGACGATATCGCCCAGCCGAGCCCGATCGATGGTACCGTCTGGCCGCAAGATCCCCTGGCCGAACCGCTGCACGATGGAGCGCCAACCGGCGGTGCCCGGCTCCATCAGCTTGTGCACCAGCTGATCCGCGTCGATCACCTCGGCCCCCAGCTCCGCGAGCATCGCCGCCACGGTGCTCTTGCCACAGCCGATATTCCCTGTGAGCCCGATCAGATACCGTTTCATCAGCAGCCGCCGATCCTTAGCGTTCACCTCAGCGGATTATACACCCCATTAGAAGTGCAACCACAGGCTAAGCTGCTTGGGAGCCAATGAGCTATGAAAATCCGGAGAATGTGTCTCATGCAATATGGTAAACTTGAACTCTGCCCGATCTCAGGGCAGGTTCGGAGGTACTAGTGAATACTCTAAACACGGCTGAAGACGAGGCGATCGTTCTGCGCTCGCCCAAAGAGATTGAGAAGATAAGGGATGCGGCGAGGATCGTCGTGCTCACCCTCAAGGAATTGAAGAACGCGGTGAAGCCCGGCGTCACCACCAGAGAGCTGGATGAGCTGGCCGGCAGGATATTTCGCGAGAACGGCGCCGTCTCGGGCTCCCTCAACTACCACGGCTACCCCGGTAACATCTGCGTATCGCTCAACGAGCAGGTGGTCCACGGCATCAGGGGCCCTCGCCAGCTGAAGGCCGGCGATATCGTCAAGCTGGACGTCGCAGCCTCCTACAAGGGCTACTTTGCGGATTCCACCATGACCTACGCGGTGGGTGAGGTGAAGCCGGAGGTTGCCCGGCTGCTCAAGGTGACCGAGCAGGCGCTGTGGCAGGGGATCGACAAGGCGAAGGCCGGCAATCGGATCTCCGACATATCCCACGCCATCCAGCAGCATGTGGAGAAGAACGGCTTCTCAGTGGTGCGGGCATTTGTGGGGCATGGCGTGGGACGCGACATGCACGAGCCCCCGCAGGTACCTCACTTCGGGCCACCCCACCAGGGTCCGCTGCTCCGGCCGGGAATGGTGCTGGCCATAGAGCCTCAGGTCAACATGGGCACGCCCGATATCTCCGTCCTCGCCGATCATTGGACGGCGGTGACCAGGGATGGGCAGTGGTCCGCCCACTTCGAGCACACCGTGGCCATCACCGCCAACGGTCCCGATGTCCTCACCCGTTGGGACCAGTGGGAATAGCGTCCGAGCGACCATAAAGGATGGTCCCCACAAACCGTTCGGCGTGGAGACTCATGACAGTGAGAAGGGGGCGAGGGGTGACCCTGGTCCCTTCTCACTGCTCCGTCAGGCCGTGGCACCGGGAGGCAGGATGCTGGTGCGCTGAACCGGCTTCGCCTTGCCGCTCCTGATCAGGTAGCCTTGATGGAACCAGACCGCCACTATCACAACCAGCCCCATTAGATCGGTCTCCCAACCCGGGGTGATCAACAGCAGCGCCGCGGCGAACAGCAGGGGTCGCTGCCACCAGTACACCCAGGTCCTCATGAAGCCGAAGAGCGAAACCCCGAGGGCGATCACCCCCAGCACCGCCGAGACCGAGGCCTCCACCCCACTCAGGAAGCTGTATCCCAGCAGGGTGATCTGCGGCGCGTAGCAGAAGACATATGGGATCAGATACGCGGGAGCCGCCAGCCGGAACGATTGGACCCCCGTCTTGGTGGGTGGAGCACCCGCCAGTCCGGCACCGGCCATCGCCGCCAGGGCCACGGGCGGGGTCAGATCAGCGATTATGCCGAAGTAGAAGACGAAGAGGTGGGCCGGCAGCAGCGGTATTCCCGCCTGCACCAATGCCGGTGCGGCTATGGTGGATGTCACCAGATAGTTCGCCGTGGTGGGCAGGCCCATCCCCAGAATGAGGGAAGCCACCATGGTGAAGAAGAGAGTGAAGAACAGGTTTCCACCGGAGAGCAGGATGATCCCGTTGGCGATCTTGAGACCGGCACCAGTCAGAGTGGCCGAGCCCATGATGAAGCCGATGCTGATGCAAGCGATGCTCACCCCCAGTGCGTCCCTCGCACCCAGTACCAGCGCCTCCCAGTACTTGCTGGGATGGACACGGGTTTGAGGAAGGGCGGCGCCCACGACGATACTTGTGATGATGCCGGTGACGGCCGCGTAGGGCGGCGTGTAGCCGTTCATCAGCATGTAGATCACCGCCACTATCGGCAGAAGCAGAACGCCCCTCTCCTTCATGATCTTCAGCGGACTGGGCAACATCCGTCGAGGGATCCCTTCCAGGCCGGTTCGCTTGGCCTCGAGATGGACTCCCGTGAGCACGCCGGTGTAGTAGAGGATGGCGGGCAGAGCCGCCGCGATACAGATCTCGATGTAGGGCCGACCCAGGATCTCGGCCATGATGAAGGCCCCTGCGCCCATGACCGGAGGCATCAACTGGCCACCGGTGGAGGCAGCGGCCTCCACGGCCCCAGCGAAGTAGGGTTTGTAGCCGATGGACTTCATCAACGGGATGGTGAACGAGCCGGTCCCAACCACGTTGGCCACCGACGAGCCGTTGATAGTGCCCATCAGGGCGGAGGAGAAGACCGCCACTTTGGCCGGTCCACCGGAGAAGCTACCCAGTAGCGCGGTCGCCAGGTCGATGAAGAACTGCCCCGTGCCGGTGCGCAGCAGGAAGGCCCCGAATAGGATGAACATGAAGACGTAGGTGGTGGCGACCCCCGCCGCCACACCGAAGATCCCCTCGGTGGTCAGGTACATGTGGCTGACCACTCGGGTGAATGGGTAGCCTCGATGGCTCAGAAAACCCGGGATGTAGTTTCCGAAGAGAGCATACAGGATGAACACCGCGCAGATGATGGTGAGTACGGGCCCCACTGCCCGCCGGCACAGCTCCAGCACCAGCAGGCAGGCAATGCTGCCCATGATGAGGTCGGCCTGGGACGGGTCCCCCATGTTCTCCACGATGTTATCGAAGTTGACGATGATGTAGAGGCCGACCATCGCCGAGAGAGCCATGAGGATCAGGGCGTACCAGGGAGGCAGCCTCAGGGTGTCCAGTTGGCCCTTGAACCGAGCGGGATACAGGGCATATCCCAGGACGAAGACGAAGACGACGAAGGCCGCTCTCTGGATCGGCGCATCGAAGAAGCCGAAGAAGGTTGTGTACAGATGGAACAGCGACATGGCAGCGGCAAACAGCATGAGGAAGATGCCGGATGGGCCGGAGTACTTCCGCAAGCGGGAGGCTACGTCCAGCTTGGCCGTAATCCGCTCGGCTTCCTCCTCGGATACCGATTCAACAAGCGGGGGGGGCGATTGAGACATGCAATCCTCCTTGACCAAAGCAGCTAACCGCACCAGCGCGGGCGAGAGACACTTATCGGGGTAGCAGCCGTAACCACCATCCTTGGCCCATCGAGGCGACGATGCGCGGGCGCATCGCCACATCGATCACCAGGAGACTCAAAGGCTTCGCCAGAGAATCCAGCCGGAACTTCTCTCCTTCCACCTGCAAGCGGTTAGGCTCCGTGGATGCCACCCACACCCGCATAACAGGGATATCCCTGGACATGTTGATGATCCGAAACTGTTTGTGCTCGTTGTCGAAAACGAAATCGCCATCCAGGACGTCCGATGGAAGGCCCACTCCCAACATGTCGTAGTCCGTCTCTCGGACCACCAGATGGCCGTTGGGCGCCATTTCCAGGATCTCCTCCACCGGCCCCTTCTGGATCGAGTGCACGTAGCTGTAGATCATCCTATCGCCCAGGGTAATGGGGATCACCTTCACCAATGGACCGTTCTCCCCCGCATGGATCTCCAACACACTGGTTGGCCAGAGGGCCCCCAGCAGCAGAGCAGCGACTGCCAGAACCACCGGGACAACCCAGAGGGGAAAACAGCGACCGAGAAGAGGTACGCATATGTTGCGTGTGGCGAGCCAAGATTTCGAAGCCAAGGGGAAATCCTTCCGGAAACTCTTTGCTCGCCCGGGCGACCCACTGCTCTGGTGGGTCGCCCGGGCACCGGGGCCAGAGGGAACTCTCGCTCCCCGAATCCCCTACTTGATCACTCCGATCTCCCTGTAGTACTTCTCGGCGCCCGGGTGCAGCGGGACAGTCAAGCCCTTGACCGCCGATTCCTTGGAAAGCTCCTTGCCCTTGGCATGGGCCTGGGCCAGCTCCGGCTGCTTCTCGATAAGTGTCTTGGTCAGCCAGTAGACCAGATCGGGGTCCAGGTCCTCCCGACACACCAGCATCGACTGGACCGCGATGGTGGGCACGTCAGCCGTGAGGCCCTTGTATGCGCCGGAGGGCACCTTGGTAGTCACGAAGAACTTGTACTTCTCCATCACCTTCTTGGCATCATCGCCGGTGATCGGCAGCATGTTGATGTCCACCCCCGTGGTCACGTCGGTGATCGCCGAGGTGGGTACCCCACCCGTGACGGCAAAGCCGTCCACCTGCCGGTCCTTCATGGCAGCGGCAGCTTCGGCGTACGAAAGGAAGGCAGCCTTACCCAGATCCTTGTAGCTCATGCCGAGGGCTTCAAGAACCTGGCGGGTGTTGGCCTCGGTGCCGGAAGCGGCCGCCCCCACCACGAACCGCTTACCCTTCAGATCCGCGATGGTCTTGATGTTGGGAGTCACCACCCATTGGAGCACCTCGGGATAGAGGGCAGCGATCGCGCGGAAGTTGGTGATCTTCTCCTTGAACATCTCGGTGCCGTTCATCGAGTAGTCGGCCACGTCGTTCTGAGTGAGAGCCAACTCCACCTGCTTGTTCCTCAGCAGCCGCTGGTTCTCCACCGAGGCGCCGGTGGTCTCAGCGGTCACCGTCACCCCCTTGAGGTTCTTAGACCACAACCCTGCGATAGCCCCGCCATATGGGTAGTAGGTGCCCGCCGTACCACCTGTGGCCATGGACATCTTGTACTCCTTGGTCAGGGCGGGAACGCTACCCGAGGACGCAGCGGGGGCGCTCGTGGGCGCGGCAGCGGCCGGAGCGGTTGTCGCGGCAGGGGCAGCGGGAGCCTTCGTAGGCTCCGCGGCGGCTGGCTTCGCCGGGGCCTGGGGCGGCGCTGGAGTAGCGGCTCCGCTACAGCCCAAGGTGGCGAGAGCAACTGCTAAGAGTAGGACCCAGAGGTGACGCAGAGCAGGCTGCCTTTTCATATTACTCCCTTTCTCCTCACACCCGTTGTGGGGCAGCAGTACACACGAACGGCACACACCAGGGACACTCGAGGTCAAACCCACCTCCCTTCCAACCCCTACTTGCTCCATGCGTGGCTACAGCAGTGTGCCAAGGACTAGCGCCCACCTCCCCAGACTGGGAGTGAGCGCCGGTCTGAGACGCGCTGGGCGGCGCCTCTCTAGGGCAAGATTGGTTACCCGCGCAGGGTCCGCGTTGACCGATAATCGCTGCCGCCGGCTCCATAGCCGACAATGGTTGGTACCCGAGAGTAGGTCTAGGATGACGCGACTGCCAACGGAGGAATACTATCCAGAAGAAGAGCTACCAGTGGGGCATCCACCCACACCCATTCCACTGCGGATGTAGATATACCATCTTGTTGAGAGTTTAGTAAGAGCCTATTGTCTTGTCAACTGCACTGGCGCCACAACGGTGAGATCGCCAGTGCATCTGGAAGGAGCCTTCGACAAGGAGGATGCGCAGTAGCCTAACTGCCGGACTCTGCCGATGGGCTTAGCCGGTGACGATCGAGGCGGCCAGCAGAGGGCTAGCTCGCGGAGGTTGGGCAAGCAATAGGGTAGAAGAGCAAACGACCGCCCACTCGGCGGCGTGATCGGCGCAAAGATTGGGGTTTGTCCCCTGTCGCCCAGAACATCACTCTGCATGATACAGGGAACAAACCCCAACCCGTCTCGAAAAACTTCTGTCAACTCAGAGGTAAAGGTCCGATCGATTCATCGGCAGGAAGCAGTGACCCTCCGAGTCCGGTTTACTCAGGAGTGCCTGGTGTAGGTTGAGCCGCGCCGTGGTGAAGGCATGCTCGCATCCCGCCATGTAGAGGCGCCACACACGATAGGTCCTTTCGTCCACCTGCCTCCGCGCCTCCTCCCGGTTCGCCTCAAGTCGCTGGACCCAGTGGCGTAGCGTGAGGGCATAGTGTTCTCGAAGGCTCTCCACATCCCGCACCTCGAAACCCACATGCTCGGCCGGTGCCAGATTCTCCGCCAGCGGCATCAACTCCCCATCAGGAAAGACATACTTCCGAATGAAAGCGCCTCGCTGGAATACGTATCGATCGAGGGGGTCAAGAGCGCCCGGATCCCTGGAAGCGGAGGTGATCCCATGGTTCAGGAAGAGGCCGCTCGGCTTCAAGGCACGCCAGGCCGAAGCGAAGTACTCGGGCAACTTCTTGCGACCAACGTGCTCCACCATGCCGATGCTGGAAATCTTGTCGAACGGCCCATGGCCGCTCACGTCCCGGTAGTCGAGCACCATGGCGCGGGCTCGGCCGGCCAACCCGGCCTCGGCGATCCTCTTGTTGGCCAGGTCGGCCTGGGGTTGGCTCAGGGTGATTCCCAACGCCTGGACGCCGAACCTCTCAGCCGCGTGCATGATGAGCCCACCCCAACCACATCCGATGTCGAGAAGTCGCTCGCCAGGCTTGAGCCTCAGCTTGCGGCAGATGTGATCCAGCTTCGCTTCCTGGGCGGTGTCTAGATCCTCATCCCCAGTTGGGAAATAGCCACAGGAATAGATCATCCGTCGGTCCAAGAACAGCTTGAAGAAATCGTTGCCGACGTCGTAGTGGTAGGTTATCGCCTTTCGGTCCCGCTCCCTGGTGTGCTCGCCACCCACGAGCGCAGCCCGCTGCCTTCCCGAATGCAGCGAGTCCTGATGGTTTCCGCTGTCCGAGGTTTTCCCATTCGGCAGCGCCATCACCTGGCGAGCGATGCTCACCAACTCCGTGGGGCTCAGGGACATCTTCTCGAAGACGTCCCCCAGCTTCATGGCCGCCAGGATGTCTCCCTCCAGGTCCCATTCCTCGTCCAGATAGGCCTCTCCCAACGAGAGTTCGTTGGGAGGCAACAACATCCGCCTTAGGGCGGTTGGGCGGTTCAGCACGAGGGCAAATCGCGTTTCCTCCCCGGGGTCGGCCGGCACCTGAGTGCCATCCCACAGCTTCAGGGCAAAGTCGCGCCGGCCATAACGGGCAAACACACGATCGAGGACGGCCAGGGTCGCCGCTGTATCGTGGAGGTTCCCACCGGTATGCGATCCGGTCGGTACCCTGGGAGTGGTTGCTGAAACTGCCATCTCTTCGCTCCTTTCCTTGTGAAGGTGGAGCCGCCGACGCCTTGGCATTGGGCACATTGCGGCTCCAAATGAGATGAGCAAGGCCCAAAAGAGGCAGCTTGTCCAACAACCATCATACTACAGGCCGGCATCTAAGTTCCAGCAAGCTTCATGCCGCGATCAACCGCACAATCACAGACAGCGGAGGCAACCGGTCGGTTGCCTCCGCTGTCGTCCTCTATTCCATTCGCACTTCCCTGGTGTGCCGTCAAGCCACATCGGCGGGGAAGGCTGCTTAGTCCTGGCCGTTTCCTCTGGAGGAGGTGCCGCTCGTGCCGCTATCGTTCCTCGAGTGGTCACCCCACTGGCTCCCCTTACCCTGCTGATCGCCGCTCGAATGCTCACCGTCCCCGCCCTTATCAGGGACAACCGTCGGTCGGTCGGCCCGAAGAACATCTCGATCCTCTTCGTCATCGCGACTATCTCGCAAGGGTGCCCTCGTAGCCTGAGGTGTTGCCGTTGCCGTGGGGCTGGGCCTACTTGCACCACGAGTCGACTCAACCCTGGGCATAGACCCGCGACCATCTTGTGTTGGAACGGGCAGCGCTGTTCCAGTGGGCGCTATCGAAGGTTGGGTGCCGGCCGCATGGTTCTCGCCATCTCCCTCGTCCTTATCGCCCCGAGGTGTCCGCCCACCGTTGGAATTCCTTTGGCTCTTCTCCCCGCCACCGTCTCTCTCTGAATCTCTCTCTTGCATCGTGGGCTGAGACGGTGCAGCAACCACCCCCTTGCCGGACGAATCGTCCCTGGAGTTCGTGGGTGTGGCGACGGGGGAAGAGGTCGGAACCACGGGGGTGGGTACAGCTGTGGTTCCGACAGGAGCCGTGGGCGCCACTTCGTTGCCGTCCCCCCCGGAACCGGTCTTATCACTATGAGCCCGCCCTCGCTGCGACACCTCCATAGCGTGGAGGATGGCCGGTTGAGCGGCGGGCGGAGCCTGAGTGTATACGCGCGCCAAAGTCTCCTGCTGCTTCTCCAGGGAGGCTTGAAGCTGAGTCTTCTCCGCCGAATCACCCGAGGCGGCTGTCGGGGATTGATCCAGAGCCCCCTCAACCTGCCTTTCATATATGGCCAGCCCCTGCTGCACGGCCTGGGTGTTACCCTGCTGAACGGCGGTTTCCACCTCCTGTAGCCGCCTGCTGGCGAACGACATCTCCAACTCGGCTCGTCGCTCCGGATTGAGGGTCAGGGCCAACTGGGCATGCTCGACAGCCCGCTTGACGGGATAAAGCGGCTGCTCGGGGAGGCTTCCGGCCGAAGCCACCACGGTGCCCCCAAGCAGCATCCCCACCAGGGCGACGCCGGCCGCGATACGCACCATGGGGGAAGTCCAGCGAAGGGCCGGCTGCAGGAGCCGCAAGCCGCGCGCGGTGAGCGACTCGGGGCCAGGGGAAGGGGCCGGGGCGAAGGCAGGTCTCTTCACGCCCCTGAGGCTCTGGGGCGCCTGCACCTTCGGCAGGGAACGCAACTCCACAGACAGCCTCAGTAGAGGCTCCAACTCCGGCTTCAGTTCCGGATAGGAATGCAAGGCCTCCTCCACGGTGACCTCGCCCCTCTCCAATCTAGCAAGGCATTCCGCCAATATCCTATCTGTCTTGCCCCTGGACACCCTCTTCGCCCTCTTGATCCAGAATCCGTCTCAAAGCCGCCAGAGCCCGATGCTGGATGACTCTCAGCGCTCCCTGGCTCTTGCCCATAATCTCGGCCACCTGGGCGTAATCCATCTCCTCGATGAACCTCAATACAATCACCATGTGCTGGTCCTCGGGAAGCCGCCGCACAGCTGCTTCCAGCCGCTGCCGCGACTCGCTCCGCAGGTACTCCACCTGGGGATCCGGCTCCCGTGAAACCAGACTCTCTCCCAGTTCGTCATGGTGCCTGGCCGTCCGATAGTGGTCGATAACCGCGTTCCTGGCCAGCCGCATCAACCAGTGGGAGAAGGGTATCTCCCTCCACTGGTATCTGGGGATCGCCTCCCATGCCTTCACAAAGATTTGAGCGGTCAGATCCTCAGCCTCGGCAACCCCACTGATCTTGTAGTAGACGTATCGATATACGGCATCCAGGTGAATGTCATACAACTTGCCGAAGGCCTCGCCATCCCCCTGGCAAGCCCGCCGGACCAACTGCTGTATGAG
>DAHXJB010000457.1:0-3551 GCA_027372455.1 Chloroflexota bacterium
ACACCGAGATATACCCTCCATATCTGGTGCGACGCGAGTGCATGGTGGGCACGGGGCAGCTGCCCAAGTTTGAGGTGGATGCCTACCGGACCGAGCCCGACGATCTGTTCCTGGTTCCGACAGCCGAGGTACCGGTGACCAACATGCACCGGGATGAGATCCTGGAGCCGGGAAGCCTTCCGCTTTATTACGTTGCCTACACCGCCTGTTTCCGGAGGGAGGCCGGGTCTGCAGGAAGGGACACCAGGGGGATGATACGGGTGCACCAGTTCGACAAGGTAGAGCTCGTGAAGTTTGTGGAGCCAAGCAGATCGTACGAGGAGCTGGAGAAGTTGCTGGCCGACGCGGAGGATGTCTTGAGGCGGCTTGAGATGCCCTACCGGGTCAGCATGATGTGCACAGGGGATGTGGGCTTCTCGGCGGCCAAGAAGTACGACCCGGAGGTTTGGATGCCGGGCCAGAATCGGTACGTGGAGATATCCTCCTGCAGCAACTTCGAGGATTTCCAGGCGCGGCGGGCGAACATTCGGTATCGACCGGAAGTGGGGGCCAGGACGGAGTTCGTGCACACCTTGAACGGCTCGGGTCTGGCCGTCGGAAGAACCCTGGCAGCCCTGCTGGAGAACTACCAGCAGGCGGATGGCTCGGTGGTGATACCTCATGCGCTGCGCCCCTACATGGGTGGCATGGAAAGGATCTCAGTCCCGCAGCGGGCTGAGTAGGCGAGTGAAGCTCGCCTTGACATCGGCATGATAGCCCGGCTAGAATCTATATGGTCGTGCTAGACGGGGAACTAGCGGTGCCCTGTACCCGCAACCCGCTATAGCGGGGTCGAATTCCCGTTCGAGGCTCAGCGTTTTTCGACCAGGGCTTGGCCCAGTGGCGTAGATGGCTTGGTCCTGCGCGGCGGAGACTCAGGAACCCCGTCAGATCCGGAAGGAAGCAGCGGTAACTGGCAATCTTCGGGTGCCGCAGGGCAACCTGGCCGGAGCAGGCTAGTCAGGCACCGTCGGGGGACCTGGGTCGACAACGGGTGCACGACCTTTCTTTGAGTAAGAGACCACGGGGCGGTGACCGCGGTGGCCACTGCCCTCTTGGTTTCGTTGGGCCGAGTGGCACCGTCGCCGAGTGGGTCGCTCGGCGGGCCGATCGACTCATCTGCTCGGGAGACTGATACATGACCCTCTGGGTCGACATGGCTGTTGTGTTCCTTCTGAACGTGCCGTTTGGCTACTGGCGCGGCAACGTGAAGAAGCTTTCCCCGCAATGGCTCATGGCAGTCCACATCCCAGTGCTGCTTGCCATCCTGGTTCGCATACTCTCCCACCTTCCATTCGAGCCCCTCACCCTTGCGGCCATGGTGCTGGCCTTCTTCACCGGCCAGACCTCCGGCCAGCGGCTGAGGATGCCGCTGGCGATGCTGCTTTCAGTCCCTCTCAGTTCCTGGCTTCCGCTGGACCTGCTACGGCTGATCTTCGACTGATCGGTTTTCCTCCTTCGCTGGTGAATCGCGGCCTTAGCGCTTCTACAAACTTCCTCGGGTCGAAGCTATCGTGGTAGGATTAGGGCGAGAACGACTAGGGGAGGCAGGGAGAATGGCACAGCCAAGCGATAGAAGGGCACGGCCCGGGATCGGGAAGCCCCAAAGTCTGCCCTCTTCAGAGGAGCTGGCCCAGCTCACACCTCGAGCCCTCCTGCGGCGGTTGGGTCTTTCGGCCCGGAAGGGCTTCTCGCAGAGCTTCTTGACCGACAGCTACGCGGTCATGGATATCGTGTCTGCCGCCGACCTGCGTTCTTCCGACCAGGTGTTGGAGATCGGCCCCGGACTCGGGGTGCTGACCCGCGAACTTGTGAAGGCTGCCGGACGGGTGGTTGCGGTGGAGTTGGACCGGGCGCTGGCCGAGCTTCTGCCACGGCTGGTCGCCGACGCGAAGAATCTCAAGGTTATTCAGGGGGACTACCTGGACTTCGATCCCGCGACTGCCTTCTCGGGCCCCTACAAGGTGGTAGCCAACCTTCCGTACGCCATCACATCGCCGGCACTCCGTCGCATCATGACCTTTCCGCCCAAGCCTACTTTGGCGGTGGTGATGGTTCAGAAAGAGGTAGCCGAGAGGGTCGCGGCGAAGCCGGGAGAAACGAGCCTGCTCTCCATCATGGTGCAGCTCTACTCGCGAGTGAGTTTCGTGCGCGAGGTGCCAGCCTCGGCCTTCTATCCGGCACCCAAGGTCGACTCCGCGGTTCTGAAGCTGGAGCTGTACGATCGCCCGCCGGAGGGGGTGGACGACACCGAGGCGCTGCTGAAGGTGGTGGCGGCGGGGTTCAGCCGACGACGTAAGCAGCTGCACAACTCCCTATCGGATAGCCTCTGGTTTCCTCCAGGGGGTGTCTTCGAGGTGCTGGAGGCGGCGGGGATCGACCCAGCTCGGCGGGCTCAGACCCTGTCGATCGAGGAATGGATCAGGCTGTATCGCGCCTACAACGAGGCCAAGATCCGGTGGCAGTCGGAGCAGGCGCAGTGAAACGGATCCGGGTAACCGCCTATGGCAAGGTGAACCTCTCCCTCGAGCTGCTGGGAAAGCGGCCCGACGGCTTCCACGAGCTTCGTACCGTGATGCAGTCGATCAGTCTGTCGGATCGACTGGTGATGGAGGAGGCCGACGACCTGTCGCTGGAGTGCGAGCAGGTAACGCTGACTGGTGAGGACAATCTGGTGCTCAAGGCCGCCAGGGCATTGCAGGAAGCGAGCGGCATAGCTCGAGGAGCCCGGATCACCCTGGCCAAAGGGATACCGGTAGCGGGCGGCCTCGGTGGCGCAAGCGCGGACGCGGCGACGGCCCTGGTGGCGCTGTCTCAGCTATGGGGGTTGGAGCTATTGGAGGTCGATCTGAAGTCGCTGGCGGCTCGCCTGGGATCCGACGTGCTCTTCTTCCTGTCGGCGGGGACGGCCCTGGCCGGGGGCCGAGGAGAGATCGTAGACCCGCTTCCCGATCTGCCCACGCTGTGGCTTGTGCTACTGGTCCCTTCCCATTCCCTGCAGGCAAAGACCGCGGAGCTGTACCGTCGAGTCATGCCCGACTGCTTTTCCTCTGGGGAGAGAACGAGCAGGCTGGCCATGGCCATCCGGGAGGGCAGGCCTGTGGGTGAGGATCTGTTGACCAACAGCTTCGAGTTGGTGGCGGATCAGCTTTTCACCTCGCTGCCCGAATATCGGAGGGCTATGCAGGAGGCAGGGGCGAAGGGTGTGCACCTTTCGGGCGCCGGACCGGCGTTGTTTGCCCTGTTCGAGACAGAAACAGGGGCGGCGGCCGTCGCGGACCGACTGCAGCGAGCGGGATATCATCCGCTGATGGCGCGGACGTTACGGGCCGACGAGGCGATCCCCCGGCCCGAGTGGCTCTGATCGCGTGAGCGTGAGTCCACCGAAAATGCGGCTATCGGGTGGCGTGAGCCTACTCCTACAGAAACGGGTGAGTGAAAGATGGATCTGGGTCTGAAGGGAAAGGTGGCGCTGATCATCGATACTAGTCGTTTCGATCGGTTCGGTGCCG
>DAHXJB010000475.1:0-3961 GCA_027372455.1 Chloroflexota bacterium
CCTTCTACGCCTTCCCCGACATCCGTGGCACGGGCATGTCCTCGGCGGAGCTGTGCGAGTTCCTGCTGAAGACGGCGAAGGTGGGCTGCGTCCCCGGCGGCACCTTCGGGGCGCAGGGAGAGGGCTTCGTGAGGATCTCCTACGCCACGGCTCGGGAGAAGCTGGAGGAGGCCGGCCACCGGATGGCGCGGGCGTTGGGCTGCTGAGCCCGGGTGCCCGTTAACCACGGAGGCACGGAGTGCACGGAGTATTACCGATTAAGGGATACCGGGCTTCGCCTTCAGCAGGCGAAGCCTTTCGATTCACAGGACCCTGCGTCTGATGCCCTCCTTCAGGGTGGGGGCGTTGAAGTTGATGAGCAGGCCAACGCGACAGCCGGTCAGCTTGAGATAGGTCAGCAGCTGGGCCTCGTGCACTGGGAGGATGTCATCCACTGCCTTGAGTTCCACGACTACCTTGGCGGCCACGAGGAAGTCGAGTCGGTAGCCAGAGTCCATCCGTACGCCTTTGTACTGGATGGGCAGGGGTCTCTCCTGTTCGAACTGGAGACCGCGGAGGGAGAATTCGCGAGCCAAACAAGCCTGATAGGCTGACTCGAGCAGCCCCGGACCTAACTCACGGTGCACTTCGATCGCAGCACCCAATATCTGGTCAGTTAGCTCTTTTTGGTAGAGCACTTCACGCCCTCCTGTGCTCAGCATCTCCAAGACCAGGAAAAGACCCCGTGCTCTCGGTGTCTCTGTGGTTGACCATTTCGTTGATTTTCCAGCCAGCTTTTCCGAGCGAAGCAGGCGAAAGCTGCTAATTGGATGACTTCCCCGGGTTTCTGGCCTGCTCTGCCTTGTCGATCTTGGCCAGGGCACGCTTGGCTTCCCGCCTTATCCAGGCCTTAGGATGACTGAGGAATCGCTCAATGTGAGGCCTGGCCCTTTTCGCTTTCAGCCTACCGAGGCCCATGACGGCGTGGCCGGCCACTTCCTCGTCGTCCAACAGTTCGATCAGTACGTCTACGGCCTGAGGGGTCCGCATGTTCCCCAACGCCAGTGCCAACATCTCTCGTGCCCTGCCGTGCCGCTTGTCCAGCGCGAGTTCGGCCACCTGCTCGATTACGCTGTCGTCCGCGACCACCGACAATGCGTTGCCTATGGCCCGTTTCAGGCCGGTGCCCTTTGGATCTTGTGCTTTCCGGAACTCCTCAATTAACGGTCGAGCGGCCCAGGGCTTCGCCCACTTAGCGGAGAGTGCCTGGACAGTACCCTCTTCGATGCATTTGTTCTGCGCCTGAGGCAACCATAGCCGTTGGTGCCGCCTCTGAAGCTGTTCCAGTCGATGGCAGCGGACGAACTCGAAATCCGGTTCCATGATCTGAATGGACTCAGGACCCTACATCCATGGAAAGGTCAGTAGTCGAACGAGAGCTTCCCCCTATCGAACTCTCGTAGTGTCCACTTAGCGTCGAGGGAGCAAGGCCCGTCACTCTCTCGTAGCTCCTCAAGCGCCGCTCGTGCGTTTTCGGTCGACCACGCCAGACTATGGGCCGCGGCCCAGACTCGTACGTGGGGGTCGTCGTCTCCGATTAGCTCAGTTATCGCGTTTCGGCCTTCTTCCATCTCTCTAAGGAGTTGGTAGCAGGCGTGTAGCCGACTGGCCCATTTGTTCGCTGTTCGCGGGCTGGGGTCCGATGTTCTTTTTGCCGCTTCGCGGTATCCGGCGAGCAAGGCGGGGATATCTCTCGCAGTCCTAGACAATGCACCGCTCCCGATCTTATGGCAAGGGTAAACCGTTCAATACACGGCCGAGTATATCGTGCCCAAACTCCAGTTGATCATCAAAGGGCTGGGACTCCAGCCATTTTCGAACCGTCTGGCCGCCCGTATAGTCACGGATCCTGCGGTAGTAGTTGGCAATGGCCTGGTTCGCTTCTTGGCTGACTGCCACAACGTTCTTTGCGCTGTGAATCAGCTCTGCCGGGAACCTACCAGTTTCGGCAAGCCTTCTCTCGACGATATGGTGCCACACTTGACCTGGCCCACCTGATCCCCAGGCGCTCTTGAGTGCGGACAGCGATCTAAAGGCGGTCAGTAGCCCGGCGGCTCCAACGGAAGCAGGCGTGTTGGAGCTTACGGCACTCATGAGCAGCATGTCTGCGGAGCTCGGTTCGTTACCCAAACCCTCGCCGGAGTCGCCGCAGGCCTGTTTCGGTCTCACGATGACGAGGGGATATGGGCTGAGCCCAGTGGAATCGGTCAGGAGTGCCGGGTTATTGGTTGCATACGAGTACCTATTCAGTGTTTGTGGCAGTTGTTCGGAACCGCCGACCGGGTCCCTGCTGATGAAGCGGCCGATGGTGGGATCGTAGTAGCGAGCGCGCAGGTACTGGTAGCCGAGGGTGGGGTCCTCCTGCTGGCCGGCGAAGCCGAACTCGGTGGAGGCGGGACCCGAGTGGTTCCGGACCACCCCGAAGGCGTCGTACTGGTAGGTGGCGATGGCATCGCCCACCGTCTTGCTCTGGCGGACGCCGTCGGGCAAGTTATCCTATTCTGTTGTTAAGGATCGCACTGTCCGCTGCGTTGGCATCGACGGTCCGGAGCATCAGTAGATGCCGAACGGCTCTCCCAACTGTCGGGCTCGATCCTCGGGCATCCAGTGTGACAGCCGGCCCGGGCTGAGCGAGGAAACCTTGCACTCCAATTTGCTCAAGGGCTTGAGCAGGGCTCCCCGAAGCTTGTTCCCTCGGATAGCCTTTGCCACTCGGTCAGTGATGAATGTGTAGCGTGGAAGGGGCCAGACCATGAAGAAGTCGCTCCCATCCCACTGGGATTCGTCGATCAGCTTGGTCGGGCTGGTGAAGCGCGAGTACACTCTATGGCTGCAGGCGGGGCAAAACTTCGCCAGTCTCACACCAGATTCTGGTGGTGCCACGCCAGCCCACCCTGTGACGACCAACTCCCATAGGGTCGGGATCTCCAGTTGCGCGGCCTCCCCAGCTCGTAGGCCCGGGTTGTCATCGCAAAGGTCGGGCCGTCTTGCCCGATCTTCATGCGAGCCCGAGCAGGGCTTCACGTCGAAACCTGTGAAGCCCTGCCCGCGAAAGAAGCGCAGTACGTGATCCTGGATGAGGCAATCACTGTACCAGGTCCAGACGAAGTCCGGTATCCTTCGAGATGTGAGCAGAACCGAGAGATCGGTGAGCCTCTTGCCGACCCGAGCATGACCTGGGTCAACGGGGTACCGAACGCTTTCAAGCCTCACACTGTCGTCCCACTCAGCCAGTCTTCTGACGGTATCGGGCCTGGATAGCTCGTAGTAAGCGCCGTTCGCGGCGTGCTGCCTCACTTCCATATTCCTTTATGGCTTCCGTGTCTTCTCCAGCCGGAGGTTGTGCACCGTTTGGTCTCTCCACGCGTTCAGCAGAGCGACCGCTTCCTGCGGATCTCGGCTCATGGACTCGCGAACCTGCTGGGCACGGCGGTCGATCTCGCGTGGCCAGGAGAGCTTCGGGTTCATCCGCATGGTGATGCGATGAAGCCGATCGATCTCCTCCAGGGCATCCTGATACCTGCCGACAAGGACCAGGGAAGAGGCTACTGTCTCTACCAGATAGGGATCATCAAGACTGCCCGTGATCTGAGCCGCTTTGTCAGCGAAGTCGGCGGGATTCCTGAATCTACGCAGGAATGGCAGCCCTTCAGACTCCATGCAAGCCAGTAGCTTGCCCATTACGTACCATTCCTCGCTGGCTTGAGGTCTACTCCAGGAGAAGCCTAGTCGGTTGCCGTAGTGAAAACAGACGTACGTGCTGGGAACATAGGGTGGCTGGACGAATACCGACATGTAGAACGAGGAAGGGTCAAAACCGGACGGCTCAAACGAGAAACCCCGGAGCAGGTACTCAAGTGGTTCTGCAACCAGCAATCCTCCTTTCGATCCAAATCCAGGCAGGTGCGGGAGCAAGTACTTG
>DAHXJB010000476.1:0-8150 GCA_027372455.1 Chloroflexota bacterium
TCCCTGACCTGCGCTCCCGTCCGCTCGAAGAAAGTCGCCATCTCCCTCAGGTGCTCGGCCACCTTCGGCTGGGCCCGCTGCTCCTCGTCCACCACAAACCCAAGCCGAGTCGCCCTGTCCCTTCGTCCCGCCGCTGCCAGATAATCCGAGGTGGGCACTCGTGAGGACGCGGCGTCCAGAGGATCGTGTCCTGCCATCGCCTGCAGCAGCAGAGCTGCATCCTCCACCGTCCGTGTCAACGTGCCTACGTGGTCCAGGGTCCATGTGTTGGGGATCACCCCGTACCGGCTGATCCGGCCGTATGTGGGTTTCAGTCCCACAACACCACAGTAGGCCGCGGGGCGCAGCACCGACCCGCCTGTCTGGCTGCCCAGGGCCGCGGGCACCATGCGAGCCGCGACCGCCGCTGCGGATCCGCTGCTGGAGCCGCCGGGGGTGCGATCGTAGTTCCATGGATTGCGGGTGACAGGTGGGTCGAAGTGGGCAAATTGGACCGTCACCGTCTTTCCCAGCACAAAGGCGCCGGCCTGGCGGAGTCTTGCCACCGAGGTAGCGTCGTAGGCAGGCACAAAGTCCTGGAAGATTGAGGACCCGACGGTGGTGCGGAGGCCGGCCGTGTAGAAAATGTCCTTCACCCCTAGAGGAACCCCATGGAGCGCTCCGGTTTCACCCTTTCCCACTTCAGCTTCGCAACGGCGCGCGGCCGCCAGGGCGCCCGCGCGGTCCACCGTCTCCCATGCCTTTACCTTTGGATCCAGGGCGTCGATCCGGTGGAGCAGCGCCTCGGTCAACTCCAGGGGGGAAATCTCTCTCTGCCGGATCTTTTCCGCGGCCTGAGCAACGGACAGCTCGTGCAACTCCATCAGTTGTCCTCCCCCTCGGCATCCGGCGCTACCAGGAAATCGGGCTCGTCGGCGTCGATCTCCAGCCGGTGCGGGGCGATCAAAGCCATCCACTCGGACACCCGGTCGATCTCTTTCCTCAGCTCCTCGGCCCTGCCGGCGCCGTAGAACTTGGTAGCTTGCTCCAGCAGGTCGCGAGCGAGCTCTTCCCTGGGTCGGTCAAGCAGCATCTCATCCTCCTGTTTCAATCCCCTGTCCACCGGGAGAGACGTGAACAACTCATCTGGCATGTTCACGGGGCGAGGACTGACCGTTCGGTGCCGTCGCCTCAGCCCTCACCCGCCCTCGCTGCGCTCGGCCGGCCTCTCCCAAGGGGAGAGGCGATGCCCACTGCCCTATCCCTGATGCCCGTTCCCTTCCGCCTTCCTCGCTGCCAGAGCCTTCGCTCGCAACTCATCGAGAAGCCGGTCCACATCCTCGTGAGTCAGCTTTTCGTAGTAGTCCTCGTTCACCATCATCACCGGCGCATTGCCGCAGGCCGCGAGACACTCCACCGTCCTGAGCGTGAACAGCCCATCCGGGGTGGTCTCATCTGGCCCTATCCCCAGCCTCTCTTGGAGATGCTCGAGCAGACGATCACTTCCTCGAAGATAGCAGGCCAGATTGTTGCACACACCCAGAACGTAGCTGCCCACCGGATGGTCGTAGAACATATCGTAGAAAGTGACCAGCTGGTAGAGGCCGTTGGAATCAAGGTCCATCTCATCCGCGACCTCTTGCACAACCTCCGGCGAAAGCCAGCCCAACTGATACTGGGCGGCCCGGAGAGCTGCTATGGAAGCCGAACGCCGCTCGGGATACTTCTCCATGGCGGCTCGGATCTCGCTCTTGGTCTGTTCGGAAAGAAACCGTGCCACTATCTGTCCACATCCCCCATAATCGGATCGATCGCGGCGATCATGTTGACCATGTCGGCGATAAACCCACCCTTGGCCATCACCGGCAGGCTCTGGAGGTTGGTGAAGGAGGGTGTCCGCGCGTGGACCCGGTACGGTTTCCCGCTACCGTCCGACATGATGTAGAAACCCAGCTCCCCACGTGGAGACTCCGTTGCCACGTACACCTCGCCAGCGGGCACCCTGTAGCCCTCGGTGGCCAGCTTGAAATGGTGGATCAGCGCCTCCATGTTATCCGAGATCAACTGCTTTGGCGGAAAAGCGTGCTTGAAGTCCTCTATCACGTATGGCCCCTCGGGGATCCGATTGACGGCCTGCTGCACGATCTTGAGGCTCTCCCGTATCTCGTCCATCCTCACGAGGTAACGAGCGTAGCAGTCGCTCTCTGTCCGGGTGATCACGTCGAACTCGTAGCTCTCGTAGCCGCTGTAGGGCATCTCCTTGCGTAGATCCCTGGCCAGGCCCGCGGCCCTGAGCATTGGCCCGGTGACCCCCAACTCCACGCATTGCTGCGCGGTGAGCTTACCCACCCCCACCATGCGGTCCAGCCAGATCGGGTTGCGGGTCAGCAAGCCGTGGTACTCCGCGAGCTTGTCGGGGAAGTAGTCCAGGAACTTCTGCACTGCCTCCTCGAAACCGGGAGGCAGGTCCTTCGCCAGACCACCGGGGCGAATGTAGCTGGTCATCATCCGCTGGCCAGAAGCCATCTCGAATATGTCCAGTAGCATCTCCCTGTCCCGGAAGGCATACATGATGGGGCTGGAGGCGCCCAGGTCCAGGCCATTGGAGCCAAGCCCCACCAGGTGGCTCTGGATACGAGTCAACTCGGCCAGCAGCACCCTGACCACCTGCGCCCGGGGCGGCGCCTCTATACCCAATAACTTCTCGACGGCCAGCGCAAAGGCCAGGTTGTTCCCCAGCGGGTTCAGATAGTCCATTCGGTCGGTCAGGGTCACGCACTGTTGGTACTTCTTGTTTTCGTAAGTCTTCTCGAAGCCCGAATGCAGATAGCCGATGACCGGCGTGCACTCCTGGACCACCTCTCCATCCAGAGCCAGAACCAACCGCAATACGCCGTGGGTAGCGGGGTGTTGCGGCCCCATGTTGAGGAGCATCACTTCGTTTTCTGGCAGCAACTGAGGCTCGTTCGCCATCCTAGTTTCGACTCGCTTCCGGAAACTCGCCCGCACCCGGCTGGCGGACTCGATCGCTGTTGTGGGAAAACTCCACCGCTTCGCCACCCAGAGGCACATCCTTGCGCAGCGGGTAGAAGGTCGCATCCTCGGGCATCAGTATTCGAATGAGGTTCGGGTGCCCCTCAAACTGGATACCGTACATATCGAATGTCTCCCTCTCATGCCAATTGGCCGTGGGGAACAGTTCCACCACAGAGGGAACCACGGGATCGCTTTCCTCCAGTGGGACCTTGACAGCCACTCGGCTCCTCAAGGACGGGGAGTAGAGGTAGTAGACCACGGCGAAACGGGGCTCCAGCCCCATGTCCAGATAATCCACTCCCCACACGCCTGACAGATGAACGAACTGCCCCTCGCCGTCCCGCAGCAACCGCAACAGTTCTCGGATCGACTTTCGATCCACCACCAGGATCGGGGTCCCCGCGCGATCGACGTTGGTACCCAGCAGGCCATCACCTATCGCCTGGGCAGCCGCCCGCACCAACCCTTCAGATTCGGCCATTGACGTCTCCTTCGTGAAGGATCTTCATCTTCAGCGTCTGGAGAGCCTCCAACAGCATTTCGGGGCGGGGAGGGCAACCGGGTATATACAGATCCACCGGAATGATCTTGTCCACCCCCTGCAGAACGGCGTAGTTGTTGAATACGCCGCCACTGGAAGCGCAATCGCCCATGGCGATGACCCACTTCGGATCCGGCATCTGGTCATACAGCTGTCGCAGCACCGGAGCCATCTTCATCGACACGCGGCCCGAAACGATCAGCAGGTCAGACTGCCTGGGAGTCGCGCGAAAAGCCTCGGAGCCAAACCGGGCGATATCGTAGCGGCCCATACTGGCGGACATCATCTCAATTGCGCAGCAAGCCAGGCCGGAGGTCAAAGGATAGATGGCACCCTGCCGGCCCCAGTTGGCCAGCTTGGTGACTATCACCTGAAGCCCGCCCGGCAGTTTCTCCTCTACTCCCAATCGAAAGCCCCTTTCTTCCACACGTAGAAGTAACCCACCAGCAGCACCACCACGAAGCTGAGCACCTCCACCAGGCCAAAGAGCTTCAACTGGCGCATCACGACAGCGAACGGGTAGAGGAAGACAATCTCGATGTCGAAGAGGATGAACAGCATCGCCACCAGGGTGAAACGGACGTGGAAACGTCTCCTGGCAGGCATCAGAGGTTTGATACCACTCTCGTAAGGCAGCGTCTTCGACGGCGTAGGACGGTACGGCCCCAGCAGGCGAGTGAGAGCCAGGATGACCAGGGTGAACAGGGCGAGAGTCCAGAACAGAACGGCTATGGGAACATAGGGAGCAGGCATTACACCACCATCATCAGTGGTCTGAAGCTTGTGCTTCGGCTGCACTTCTGGGCGAGCCAGCGCTCTCTGGCCACGCGGTCGTGAATTATAACACCAAGTCTAGAATTGTGCACTCCGATTCCGGCCTCAAGATTCTCCGGCATCTGCCGATATAGGTAACAGGCGGTCGGCGGCGGCTGACCGCTCCCTATCTGCATTAAGCGGGACCGACAAAGGCAAACCTGTCGAAAGGCAGGGACGCAAAGCCTCCGGCCTAAGGCCTGCAAGGGCTATGGCAGCTGGGCTACCGAAGTCCATGGGTGTTGCGGCGCCATTGCGCGACGCATTCCCGTTGGTCCCGAAAAGGGGGCTACGGCTATGCGGCGGCGCATCACCCGGGCATTCTACATCGCTCTGCTGGCACTCGTCCTCTTCCCAGCGTCACCCAGCCACGCGGAGTCGTCTGCCACCGATGATGTTCACGCTCCCAGGATCGAGGGCAGCCAGATCTTCGTTCAGCGCACTCGGTGGGCGATGCGGTGGATCCAGAAGGTTGGCTGGGACCGGTACGTGGGGCAGAACCTGGCCCTCATCATGGAGGACCCCGCATCTCCTTTCCTGGGGGCCATGGGATTGACGCCGGACGGGCGCCCTGCGGCGGTGTTTCGGTCCGCGCCCGAGGACCTCTGGTGGTACGCATCGGCCATAGTCCACGAGGCTACCCACGCCAGGGACATGGCTGCCGGCCGAAAGTATTGGGGGCGGGAGGGCGAGCATGCCGCGGACCTGGAGCAGCAGAAGTTCCTGGATGCCTTGGGCAGCACCACGAGGGTCGTCCGCGACCCGGCCACCATCCTTGATGGCCCTGCCCCTACAGTGCAAACGCTACAAGCACTGGTAGAGGGACGCCTGAACGTGGCCGGCAAGTGACCCGTCCCTCCCCTCGACCGATGGGCAGCCAGGGCACCGCGGGCTCATGGATACGTCGAGCAGGTGGAGAGGCCTAACGAGCCTCTCCACCTGCTCGACACGATTTGTTGCCGTTATTGGACCGGAGCGGCTGCGGGCGCAGGGATCGGAGCCGTCGCGGTCAATGGCCACAACCCCGCTTCCTTGCCCATGTCGCCCCCGTTGGCCACCACCACGTCGCCGGCGGCCGCCCAGGGCACGTTGACCTTCCAGTGCTGGAGGACCGCTCGCTGGGCACGGACGACGAAGACGTTGCCGAAGTCCGAGTAGGAAACCGGCAGCCCGTACCGATCCAGCCAGTCCGGCGTCCCCAGGAAAGCTGCCTCGATGGCCGGATCATGCTTGAGCAACTCCAGGTGACGTGCCATCACCTCGCCGAAGGTGAGTCCCGTGTCCGGGCTCGTGTCGAAGGGCAGCGGCGTCTGCCTGGACGTGACGAGCCACCCGTCCCGGCCGGCTCGGCTCAACTCGTCGAAGACGTTCACAAAGGCCACGGAGTTGCTCTCGGGTCGCCATTGGAACACCATCTTCTGGAAAGCCTGCGTCACGAAGCCGCCGTACGTGAAGCGCTGAGTGACCGGGTAGCCGGCGATCTGCACTCCGCCCAGCCGCTGGAACTCCGTCCAGAACGGGATCCCGTCGGCGTCGGTCACCGTGTAGCCGACGCCCCCGATGCCCCCAAGGCCATTGGCCTGAGCGAAGAACCAGCCGTGCTCGATGGCGTAATCCGGGCGCGCGTTGGGAGCGGCGGGCGGGGCCCCGACCACGGCGAAGGTGGCGTCGATCATCGTCGTGGTCGTGATCGTATGGGTCGTCGTGTCGACCGTGCTGGGCAGCGGCACCCAGTTGGTTCCGTCGAAGATGGCGATCCCCAACCCGGCAGTGCTGCCGCCAGCCGCCGCCACGTCGGCGTCGCTGTAAGTGATGGTAACCTGGGCCATGGTCGGCACCTTGAGGTGGGTCACCGGGTCCCGGAACTCCAACTGGAACACCTTGCTGCCCATCTGGAGGGAGCCTTGCGGCGGTGGGGCGGAGCCCTGAACCACCGACTGATAGCTGGCCACCACGGACTGGCCATTCGTTCCGCCAGTCGAGACGTTGACCTGCACCGACGGGTCGGTAGTATCAACAGTGCCTCCGCCCGTTCCGATGTCGGTCGTCAACAACTCCCCGGAGGTCTGGCCGACGGGGGGCGCGCCCACCTGCGGTGGCAGTCCGCCCGTTGGGGTCGGCGTTGGCTGTGGGGTAGGTGTAGGCTGTTGAGTCGGCTCGGGCGTTGGGGTCGGATTCCCGCCGCCACCCCCATTGCCGACGCCAGGCGGGCTGGTGATGTTGAAGCCGCCGCTTGTGGCCGAGGCCAGACCCGCCGCAGTAGCCACCAGGGTGTACCCATCCCCCGCGATATTGTTGATGGCGACATCGCTGAAGGTTGCGATGCCTCCGGATGCCTGCCGGCTGGTGGTGCCCCCAAGGGAGCCACCGGAGGGGTTATTGCCTATCGACAGGGTGACCGTCCCGCTGAAGTTGATCCCCAGGTTCCCATGGTCGTCCTGGGCACCGACGACGGGCTGGGGCGACAGGGCCCACCCCTGCTGCGCTCCCCCTGGCTGCGTGGTGAAGGCGAGCTTCGTTGGGATGCCGTACCTGGGGGTCGCCTTCGGCTGGAACCCGGGCGTCGCGGCATCGTCGTCGGTGCCATCGCCGACCCACGGGGAGAAGGTGACATTGTCGCTCACCGCATCACCGACCCCGCCGGGGTTCGACGCGTGCTTTGGGCCGCTGGCGCTGCCCCACCAGTTGTCGGTGGCGTCGACCACGTTAGTGGACAGGTTGCTCAGGGCGGCCGTCGCGGCACCCGTGATGCTGTTGTGCCGGATAGTGGGGACCCCCGACGTATCCAGGACCTCAATCCCGGTCGCGCCCCCGGTCAGGACGTTGCCGGTGACGGTCTGGGCGTGCGGGCTGCCCAAACGGAGGTTGGCACCAGCGGCTCCGCTGAGCGTATTGTCGGTGACGGTCACCGGCCCGAGCGCCAACCTGCTGATCCAGACGCCGTATTTTCCCCCGGCAGCGCCTGAGAGGGTGACCTGGTTGTCGGCGACCGTTACGCCGTTGCAGTATGGCGCGGTGGCGATGCCCGCCGCGTAGTCTGACGGGTTGTATACGTCGCGCACCACATTATCGCTGATGTTCACGTTCTCGCTATCGGTGGTCCCGTCGAAGCCGCTGGTGTAAATGCCAAAAGCGTACACGCCATCCTGGTTATTGGAAATGTTGTACACCGTGTTGTGGAAAATGGTTAGATTGCTCACGGCACCGCAGTTGATGCCGAACGTGCCGTAAGACACCGGGCTCCGGTTGGCCGTGCCGATGTCGTGGATGACGTTGTTCGATATGGTGATGTTGGAAAGTTTCGTGCTCCACGAGGTCACGATGCCGGAGGCATCCCCGTCGCCGCTGTACAACGGAGTGGAGATGTCGAACCCGTCCACAGTGACGTTACTGGCCTCAATGAACACCCCGTAGATGGCGGCACCCCCGTTCAACTTGGTGACGGCAGCCCCGTCTGTTGACCGGAGCGTCAACGGTGTCGTGATGTGCAGGGACTCGTTGTACGTCCCAGCCTTCACCTCGATGGTGTCGCCCGCGGAGGCAGCGTCCACTGCCGCTTGGATGGAGGCGTACTTGCCCTGTGGGCTGGCATTATTGGTCACGGGGGCGAAGCTGGTCCCACTCAAGGAACCTGCCGAGCCCGAAACGTCTTTCCACCACGGCACGAAGGTCACGTTGTCCGATACGGTCGCACCCTGGGAGCCGGCGTTGAATGTGTTCGACGCGTGCGCCGGCCCGCTGGCGCTCCCCCACCAGTTGTCCGTGGCATCCACCAAGCCAC
>DAHXJB010000514.1:0-2461 GCA_027372455.1 Chloroflexota bacterium
TTACGTGAGGCGAATACCGAACAGACAATCGTGGAGGGAATTCGGTAGCTACACTGCCCACCGAGGACCACGATCCTTGACTGCCATCGGGCACCAACGGGAACGGGGCACACCCCACCGGCGGCACCGATGTTGACGGAATGCTATCATCCGTCATAACCACTGTCAAGAATACGCAAGGCGTTCCGAAGCCTTTCACCATGAAACAGACGATGTTCGGTTCACTATTCGTGGTCGGTTGGGCCGCGGCCTTCACACGTAATACAATGAGTTGCAGCCTGCGAATCTCAGTGTTGGAGGAGACAACGTGCGGGTAGGTTTCATAGGGCTTGGGAAGATGGGCAAGCCGATGGCAATAAGCTTGATGAAGAAGGGCTTTGATCTGACGGTGCACAATCGGAGCCGAGCCGTGGTGGACGAGCTGGCAGCGATGGGTGCGTCCCCGGCCGGATCGCCCGAAGAGGTGGTGCGGGAGTCTGAGATGGTTCTCACCTGCCTTCCTACTCCAGAGGCGGTGGAGACCGTCTACCTGGGGCCGAAGGGTCTGCTTCCTGCCGTCAGGGCAGGTCAGATCCTGGTGGACCACAGCACCGTTAGCCCTGTTACCAGCCGAAAGCTGTTCGCGGCTGCTGGAGAGAGGGAGGCGTACTTTCTAGATGCTCCCATTAGTGGTGGCGTTCCCCGGGCCGAGGCCGGAACCCTCACCATCATGGTGGGAGGAGAGGAAGGAGTCTTTCAGCGGGCCAGGCCGTTGCTCGAGGCTATGGCCAACAAGGTTGTCCTGGTGGGTGGACCCGGTGTGGGGAGCGTGGTGAAGCTTACCAACCAGCTGCTGGTAGGGGTCCACACGGTGGCCGCGCTGGAGGCCCTGGTATTCGGTGTGAAGGGTGGTGCCGATCCGCGGGTGCTGTTGGACGTAATCGGCTCCAGCTTTGGTGCCAGCGCCATGTTCAGCCGCACCGTGCCGATGGTGCTGGAACGACAGTTTGGCTCGGCCACCGACGTGGGCATTCTCAGCAAGGATATGGGGCTCATCACCAGGTTGGGAAAGGATCTCTCCTGCCGGCTGATGATGGGTGCGGTGGCGGAACAGCTCTTCGATGAGGGGGTGGGTCTGGGACTCGCCCGTAATGATATGGTGTCGTTGGTCGAGCCGCTGGAGCGGATAGCGGGCGTCGAGGTGAAGATTAGAGACTGACCAGGGAAAGCTGCATCGCTGCAATGCCCCACTCTGTCTGACGCCTTGTCGATCCCTTACCCCCGGAAATATCGCGCCTACTCCTGTAAAGTTCATCCCCGCTCTTGCCGATCATTAACTTGAAAAACAGTCACGAGCGGCAGGGGCTGCCGCGGAATACAGGCAACCACCGTGGGGTGCAAGGGGTCCGCAATCTGTCTCGAATCTGGAGGAACAGTGACGGTGTCTGTCGCAAGAATGGGACACGGTGTGAAGAGCGCTTTTCATCCGGGGGACTGGCCCCTGGCGGCAAAGGTTGTGCTGCTCTGTGTGACCCTGTCCGCGGCGTTGGCCGTGGTGCTCACCGTGATGGGGTATAGGCAGGCTTCCGATGGGCTCCACCAGCAGGCCGAGGCGGCCGTGGGATCCGATGCCCAACTGGTTGCCAACACGGTGGACGGCTGGAACGCCAAGCGGCTGAGCGACGTGCAGGCGGCGGCTTCGCTGCCGGTGATGCGTCGGATACTGGAGGCGGGTTCTTCGCCTCGACCCGAGGTGGAATCGATCGCGGCGACTGCTGAGGATAACTCCGCCGCGACGGAGGAGATGAGCGCATCGGCTGAAGAGATGAGCGCGCAGGTGCAGGGGGTGGTGGCCTCCGCGAGTTCTCTGTCAGCGATGGCGGAGAAACTGCGGGAGGCGGTCGCGAGCTTCCGTGTAAGCGATGAGGCTTCCTCCCAGGAGGGCCCGGTGCTTCGGCGGCGGCGCTCCGACTGGGAACAGCCGAACGCCCTTACCGGTATGCAGCAGAACAGAGGGTGATTCGGGCGTTCTTCTCCTAACCTCCTCACGTGGCCGGCGCGCTGCCCGCCCCCCGAGCCCGCGATTGGATTGCGAGGGTGCTGCCGGTCGGGTATAATCCGAACTGCATAAGCTGCAAAGGTAACCTGGCGATAACACTGAGCAAGAGAGTCATGCCGACGAAGCAGAGCAGGGGAGAGAACGAGCCACCTACTGACAATGCCATTGAGCGGGAGGGGATGCCTCTCGAGTACGCTAGGCCAGATCTGGCGCGGGAGGATCGCAAAGGGGTACCAGAGGTCATAATGGCGCACAGCAAGCGCCACGAGGATGTTCTGTCCATCGCTCGCGAGTTCATCGAGCGGACAGGGCGGGCTATCGTCAGCCGGGTAGATAACAATCTGCTGGTGAAGCTTCAGGCCGAGTTTCCAGATTACTCTTTCTCCGAACACCATCCCTCTAAGATGGTCGTGATCAAGCGTC
>DAHXJB010000527.1:0-2456 GCA_027372455.1 Chloroflexota bacterium
TAGCAGGCGGCGTGGGCCTTGTTGAAGGCGTACCCGGCGAAGGGCTCGATCTGCTCCCAGATCGCCTGGGCGCCAGCCTCGATGATGCCATTCTTCTGAGCACCCTCCACGAAGAGGTCCTTCTGCTTCGCCATGACGTCCTTGATCTTCTTGCTCATGGCGTTGCGCAGGATGTCGGCTTGGCCCATGCTGAAGCCGGCCACTGCCACCACGCTCTTGATAACCTGGTCCTGGTAGACGATCACCCCGTAGGTTTCCCGAAGGATCGGTTCCAACTTGGGGTGGGCGTACTCGATCTTCTCTCGACCCTCTTTGCGAGCGATGTAGGTGGGGATGTAGGCCATGGGCCCGGGGCGGTAGAGGGCCACGATAGCCATCAGGTGGCGGACGGTGCTGGGCTTCAACTCCTTGACCCAGCGGCGCATCCCCGTACCTTCCAGTTGGAAGATCCCGGTGGTCTCCCCACTGGCCAGCATCCTGAAAGCGTCCTGATCGTCCATGGGGATCTTGGATAGATCGATCTCTTTCGCCCGGGTCTCGGCCACCAGTTTCAGCGTGTTGGCCACTATGGTGAGGTTGTTCAGCCCCAGGAAGTCCATCTTGAGCAAGCCGACCTTCTCCAGCATCTTCATGGAGTACTGGGCCATCACCAGCTCTTCGCCCTTGGTGGCCTTCTGGATCGGCACTATCTCGGTCAGGGGGTCCCGTGAAACCACGACACCTGCGGCGTGGGTTGAGGCGTGGCGGGCGACCCCCTCGATGCTCTTGGCAGCGTCGATCAGCCGCTTGATGTGGGCCTCGGCCTCGTACATCTGCCGAAGGTCGGGGTTCTCCTCCATCGCCTTGTCGATGGTCATCCCCACCGGCAGCGTGGGCACCAGCTTGGCGACCTTGTCCACCTCCGGTAACGGTAGCCCCATGGCGCGGCCAACGTCCCGAATCGCGGCCCGCGCGGCCAGCCGTCCAAAGGTGACTATCTGGCTCACCCGGTCGGTGCCATACTTACGGGTGACGTAATCGATCACCTCGTTGCGGCGATCGTCCTGGAAGTCCATGTCGATATCGGGCATCTGCGCTCGGTCGGGATTCAGGAACCGCTCGAAGGTGAGGTCGTACTCCAACGGGTCAACGTCGGCCACGTAGAGGCAGTACAGCACGATGCTGCCGGCGGCCGAGCCCCTGGGCTGGCAGAATATGCCTTGCTTGCGGGCCCAGTTGACGTAGTCGTAGACCAGCAGGATGTACTTGGGGAAACCGGTCTTGTCTATGACCGATAGCTCGTACTCCAACCGGTGCCTGATCTCGTCGGTGACCTCGGGATAGCGCTCGTGCAGCCCCTTCCAGGCTAGCTTGGACAGATACTCTATGGGGGTCATCCCCTCCGGTATGAAGTCCAGCTCCGGCAGGATCACCCGGTTGAAGTCGAACTGCAGGTCGCACTGCTCGGCAACCCGCAGGGTATTGGATAGGGCCTCCGGCACCTCGCTGAAGACGGCAGCCATCTCCTGGGCGCTGCGAAGGTAGAAGTTCTGGGTCTCCAGCCGCATCCTGTTGGGATCGTCCAGGGTGGTATTGGTCTGGATGCAGAGCAGGATCTCCTGCGCCTCGGCGTGCTCCTTGCGGACGTAGTGGACGTCGTTGGTGGCGATGACGGGGATACCCATCCGCCGGCTCAGCTCCAGCCTCCCCTTGTTGATCTTCGGTTGGTCAGCCAGGCCGTGGTCCTGGATCTCCAGGTAGTAGTTCTCCGGTCCCACCAGATCCCGATAGTAGCCCGCGACCTTGGCGGCGCTCTCCAGATCGTCCCTCTGGATGGCCCGGGCCACCTCGCCCGAGGGGCAGGCCGCGGAGATGATCAACCCGCCGTGGTACTTCTCCAGCAGTTCCCGGTCGATGCGGGGCTTGTAGTAGAAGCCGTCCAATTGGGCGGCGCTGACCAGCTTAACCAGGCTCTGATAGCCGCTGTAGTCCTTGGCCAGCAGCAGCAGGTGGTTGGAGGACTTGTCCTCGGCGTCCCTGTCGTACATGCTGCGGCGTGCCATGTAGGTCTCGACACCGATGATCGGCTTGATACCGGCGGACTTGGCGGCATGATAGAACTCGATAGCCCCGTACATGGTGCCGTGATCGGTGAGAGCCATGGCCGGCATACCCAGCTCTTTGGCCCTCGCCACCAGGTCCTTGATCTTGCCGAGGCCGTCCAGCAGGGAGTACTCCGAGTGGACGTGAAGGTGAACGAAATCTTGATTGGCGGCGCCAGCAGGCGCTTCAGCGGAACTCATACGGAACGAACCTCACAACCTACACCATCGCGGCGGGATCCAGACGACGGATCTCCGAGAAATGATCGAAATGGCGGTCCGCGCTGACCACGACCTCGATACCGTGGTTCAACATCACCAGCTCAGGGAAGATCATGGCCAACCCACCGCTCCTCCAGCTCTCGCTCGATGGCA
>DAHXJB010000528.1:0-2631 GCA_027372455.1 Chloroflexota bacterium
ATGAAGGCGTAGGAGAGCCAGCCGCCGTCCACGGGCAGGATCTGCCCCGTGACGAAGGCGGAGTCGTCCGAAGCCAGGAAGATAGCAGGCTCCACCAGATCCTCAGGAGTGCCCATCCGCTGGCGGGAACCGCTTCCCACCTATCCTGCTATTCCCGAGACCAGTCCTGTGTGTCGTTGTCGCCAAGCTCAAGCAACGTTGTGCCCAGGTAAGAGTAGCAGGAACCGAAGTGCAAGGGAAACGGCCTTGTCAGAAACGGGATCACAAGAGACGTCACCCAAGAGGACACCGAAAAGAGAGTGGCGAAGGCAGTTCAGGGTGATCGCGACGACGAGCCACGTTCCCTTGCAGCTCCTGAGAGGATCTCGGCCTGCGAAAGATGGTTGAGACATGACACACCCCGAGCTTCAGGGAACACCCAGGAAGCTCGGGGTGTGTAGCGAAATCCATCCAGGGAAAGCCTCTTAGAACTGCGGCGCGGGCACGCTCACGGGCTGGGTTGGATCGGAAGAGACGTTGAGGGCGTGGTCGATGGCATGAGTGAGATGGTCAATCACCCGTGCATCCGCCGAGGTCTGGTCGTAGTTCTGCGACTGATAGCTGTTATAAGCATCCTTGTACAGAGCCTCAGCCTGGCTCAGCACGCCGGGCCAGGGGTCGCCGAGCTTGGCCGCGTTGATCTGATCGCGATCGTTCACGATACTCTGGTAGCTGTGGGCCAGGTCGCGGCTTACCCTCGCCTGAGGCGACACCGTTGTCTGTCCGCTCGGTGGTGTCGGTGGCGTCGGCCGGTTTGCCTGGGACGGCAACTGGCTGCCCAGTTTCGCCACCATCAATTCGTCGGCCCCCATCGCCAGTTCCTGGGACGCGCCGGCCTCCTCACGAGCCCTGGCGGTCTTGCCGGCACTCTGGTCGGACTGGGCAGCCTGCAACAGGGATGAAGCCTGACTAACCCATCCCTGGGCCGTGCTCACATCCATCTTTCCCTGGGCCGTCCCGAGGTCGGTCTTCACCTGGTCGACTGTCTTCTGAGCCCTGGTCATCGGGTCGCCACCCTTTGGCCCACCCGGCCCGCCCTTCGGACCGGGTCTGGGGGCCGGGGTAGTGGCCGGCGTGGCATTCGCTGGACTGGCAGCCTGGGTAGTCGGGGTGGGTGTCGCCGTCTGGGCGAAGACGCCGGAGGCAGGGATCGCAGCCAGTATGGTCGATACTACCGCAATCTGAATGACCTGCCGGGCGGATTTCGAAATCTTGATCATCATCAGCACCTCTGCACTATGTCGGCTTTCTGGAGCATCGGCCTTCCTGTCGGGACCGTTGACTTCCTCCCTCCTCTCTCCCAATGGCTAACCGGTCGATCAACTCCGGGGCCTAGAATAGCCGGCAGACCTTAAGAAAAGGGCACGTGAAGATAAAGATAGGATAAAGAGTGGGACGGTCGATCCATCCAGGAGAGCACCGGGCGTCGGCCGAGATTGTGGGTAGAGCGCCGGCACAGGATTGCGCGGCGGCCAGTGAGATAGATGGCAGATTCCTTTAGGCGTCTTGAGAAGACCGGCCGCCGGCTGGAGACAGCGCTCGATCGTTCGCCACGGCAGGAAGCTCGATGGTAAAACTGCTCCCCTTGCCTACCACACTCGCGACCTCGATCTTGCCCCCGTGCGCCTGAACGATGGAATGCACGATGGCCAGCCCGAGGCCCGATCCGCCGGTCCTCCTCGACCTGGAAGCGTCGGCTCGGTAGAAGGGCTCGAACAGGTGGGGCAGGGCCTCGGCGGCGATCCCAACTCCCGTGTCCGACACCTGAAGAATGACCCTGTCACCGGCAACAGAGGGGCCAATCGTGGCGGTTACCTGCCCGCCCGGCACAGAATACTTGGTCGCATTCTCAACCAGGTTCACGACTACCTGCTCCAGTTGATCCCGGTCACCTCTGACCGGAGGCACATTCTCTATGATCAGTCGGATTTCATGATCGCGTGTCAGTGCCTCCAGGACCGGACGAAGATCAGACACCATTTCGTCAAGCTGCACCGACTCACTCTTCCGCTCGTCCCCCTCGAATTTGGACAGCGCGAGAAGCCCGGCAAGCAGCCGAGCCATCCGCTCGACCTCATGAGTGAGAGCCCGCAGAACCCTGCCCTTTTGTACCGGGTCGCCGCGGTCGGCTCCAATCTCGAGCATCTCCAGCATCCCGGAGATCGCCGTGAGAGGGGTTCTCAGCTCATGCGAAGCATCGGCAACGAAGCGCCGCTGAGCCTCGAAGACCTCCTCCAACCGCACAACCATCGCATCGAAAGCCCTGGCAAGCTGGCCCACCTCGCCCGCCGCCCCTTCCTCGCTCACCCGTACGCTAAGGTCCCCTCCAGCTACCCGTCGGGTAGCCTGAACCAGCCGATCCAATGGGGCAAGCGCCAACAGCATCAGACGGCTGGCGGCCAGTCCCACCAGGATGGCACCAAGAATGGCCCCGATGAGAAACGAAAAGCGAACTGTGGCGCGTAGGGCATCTCCACGAGCCAATGACGCGCCGAGGACAACCGCCCCGGCCGTGCCGGCATTAGTGGACAGAGGCTCCACGAGAAGGAGGAAGCGGGTGCCCGACGACGACACTACCTCCGACTCCTCGCG
>DAHXJB010000533.1:0-5725 GCA_027372455.1 Chloroflexota bacterium
GCGAGCTGCTGGCCAAGGCGCCCTATCTTGGCGAGGTGATCTGGGATCGCGGGGAGGAAGGCCGGATTCGCTGCCAGGTGCGGAAGGTCCGGGCGACCATCCGCTTCAGTCGGTCGGGACGCAAGGCCGACTACCAGGAGGCGACGGTGAACTTCCTGGAGCTGGTCCCCATGGAAGAGGGCCTGGAGCCCTTGGCGCTGGTCACAACCCTGCCGGTGGAGAGCCTGGTCGAGGCCAGGGGGATCGCGCGGGTCTACTCGCAGCGCTGGGCCATCGAGACAGGATTCGAAACGATGCATGGCTGGGGGCAGGATCGCTTCATGGTCAGGGGCTTCGAGGCCATCGACCGGCTCCTGTGGATCGTGGCTCTTGCCCATGTCCTGGTGGTGCTGGCTCTACGGGACGGCAAGCTGGCCGCCTTCCGAGCCCAGGCCAAGAGGCTCCTCAGGCTCCAAGCCGTCCTCGGCCGCCGCCTCACTGTCGGCAAGCTGGTCGAGGCCATCGGGTTGGATTTCGCCAGGCATCGCCGCGCCTGGGCCTATGCCTGGCTACTGTGATCTCTTGGAACTGGAGGTTTACCGCATTGACCCCTGCACCTTTGTGTGGTATGAATCTTGGTGACGGTTTTGACGGTTCGGTCGCGTGAAGTCGTCTGGAGGCTGACAGGAAGATGAGCGCAATGCGTGCTGAACAACGGCTCTCGGAACTGATCAGGGAACTAGAGAAGAGGGGACAGGAAGACTTGGTTCCCGAGGTCGAGCGTGCCATAGATGACATCAGGGCCGAGGACCAGGCACCCGATCTCATGACGACCGGAGCGGCAGCGGCGGCTCTCGGAGTTAGATCAATAAACACGATCAAGAAGTGGGTGAAAGAAGGTCGGTTGGAGGGCGTTCCTCGCGGGGGACGGACTATGATCACGGCTCGTTCAGTGAACAGACTGCGTGAAAGCCCGGAGACCTCTGAGTGGGTGAAGTTCCAGAAGGAACTTGATGAAGTCTTCGATCCGTTCATGGCCCCGGATGAGGAAGAGGTTTCCTCGGTCCTACCTTGGGTTGGGCGAAAGCCTTGGGACAAGAAGGAGTAGCAAACGTGGCCGAGTTCGAGGCGCCTCTCGTCGTAGTAGATTCGTGCGTCTTCCCCACGCAGTGGATCAAGCGAATAGTAGAGCGAGCGGCTATAGGCCACATCAGACCGATTTGGGCTCCGTGCATCATCGCGGAGTCCAATCGCGTCATGACCTGGCTCTGGCTGAAACGGAATCCTGACTTTTCCGACCAAGCACAAGATCTTTTGTCAAAGTCCGCGAAGGACAGTTTCTCACATCTGACGCGAACCTTCCGCGTGGTAGACGATGTGCCTCCGTACGAAGAGGCATGGACACAGAGTGTTCGGGATCCCATGGGATCTGCCCATATGGAGTGCCGCCGTCAGGGCACGGACACAGTTCGGAGCACAGGTCCAGTTCGTCGTCACATTCAACTTGAAGGACGCTCCGCCCGCAGGAACGGACAAGGTCCATGAGTATGACGGAGTGTTCTATGTCAGTCCTCGCGTTCTTCTGGCTGTCGTGGATGAATTACTTGATCCAGTTGAGCCGGACATATCCCTCAGGGCCAAGATTGCCTCGCTCTTGAGGTGATACGGTCCAGCTTGACGGCCATTAGCCCTGGCTCCCCTCTTCCTAACACGACTCGGCGATGATGTTCACCAGCCTCAACGGCCTTCCAGATTGCTTCAAGTTCTCGCGGCGGGCCTTTCATCAAGCTAACTTCCTTAGTACTACTTTGGCGTCATCCGGTTGGTGAGCGTGCACGCGAGATGGCGGCTGCCAGGGTTGGAACCGGCACCATTGTTTGGCAGCAAGGACAGCGAATAGTGATGGGCAACTGGGCTAACAGGTCGCGACGAATCTGGACGAGACTGGCCATAGGGGGAAAAGGCAACGGGATCCCGCTGGCCGGCTCGATCTTGGCATCGACGCCAAGCGTGGCGGTGGCTGGCACCTCGTTGGGCAATGGCTGTATCACGCTGGCTGTTTCGGCCTGGGCCTTGGTGACGGCCTCCACCAGGGCGCAACACCAGAGGAGACAGATCAGCGCCAGATGCCGGTGAAGGCCCGGCCAGAAGCGCCCCTGATAATCCCCCAATCCCAGCAGTTGCTTGCCATCCTGATGGAAGCGCTCGATGGTCCACCGCCAGTGGGCGAACTGCAGTTGCTCCGTCAGGTAGAACTGGTCCAACTTCCAGACGAAGTACCAGCGAGGCTCCCCCTCCTCGCCTGGCAGCGGCAGTTCCCCGATCAACCAGCCCTCAGTGCCCGTTTCGTCCCCAACGGCGCGATGCACCCGGATCCGGCAGGTCTGATAGACAATAGGATGCTCGCCTCGCTCACTCACCGTTACCGTCGCCCACTTGGCCACCGGCAGCGCCTCGGTCAGCTCCTTAGCCGTGTGCATGGGCGCTACCTGGGCCGGATGCGGGTGCTTGCGAGGCCGGCCCGCCCGGCCATGATACTCCTCCTGCACACCCCCGCCCTTCGGTTTGCGCCCCGGCCGGTTAGTGGGCAGGAAAGGTGGTGCGAAAGACCCTGGCGTTCAGCTTGGTGAAGAGCAGCGCCACCTTGTAGCCGTAGGGGGTGACCAGGTAGCGGTGGCTCTTGGGCACCCGCCAGAGGATCCCTTGGATCTGCTCGACCCCCAACTGGTCGCAAAGGGCCTGGAGACGATCCGGTTCCGGGCAGGAGAGGAAGCCGTTGTCCAGGGCCTCGAAGGGGATGCCCGCCTTGCGTAACTGCTGCTTGGCCCACTCGTGGCCGTTGAGGCAGACCTTGATGCCAAAGGGGGCGTAGCTGCACACCTTGAGGGAAGCCGGGCCGAAGTCCTCGTCCTGGAGATAGAAGTAGTAATGGTTGACACAGACGGACTGGCGAGAGTAATCGAAGCCCACCATATTGCCTTCGGACCTCTTAAGGAGTGGACCTGTCGAACGAACCGATCGCCCATCCGCTGCAACAGGGCCGGGGAGGGGATGGTGTTACCCCGGTGCTTGCACAGGAAGTTCACCAGTTGCCCCGGCACCTGCAAGTTGGGGACGTAGCCGTTCAGGTAGATCCGATCCATGGACTGCACATCCAGGGTGACGTGCTGGCGCAGCAATTCGTCGATAGTGCTCATGGCAACCCCTCCTACGCCAGCCATTCTATCAATCAGTTCAAGCGGCAGCCAACGCCTCGCTCGACGGTTTGAGGCGAAGCCTCGTTAGAAGTGATGTAGAATATCATGCGCCGGCCGATGGTCGGGCCGGACGCAGGGGTGTACCGGAGACCACAAGAGAGATGAGCTCTAAGCTGCCCCGCATCACCGCCACCGAGTTCATGCGCGCCCTCCAGAAGGACGGCTGGCGCTTTGTGCGGCAGCGAGGTTCGCACCGCTTCTTTGCCCACGACACCAAGCCTGGGATCGTCGTCGTTCCTGTTTACGCTGGACAGACGCTCAAGCTCGGGCTGCTCAACGACATGATGAAGGACGCCGGGCTGACGGTGGATGAATTGGAGAAACTACTATGAGAGGGTATACGGTGATCCTGACCCCCGACCCGGAGGAGGGTGGCTACACCGTCCGCGTTCCTGCGCTGCCGGGGTGCAACACACAGGGAGACACCCGTGAGGAGGCCCTGGCCAACGCCAGGGAGGCCATCGAAGGGTACCTGGAGACCCTGAAGGAGCTGGGGAGGCCGATCCCCGAGGAGCAGGAACGCCCTGAGACCGTGGTCATCGACGTGGCAGCCTGATCCCCGGGGCCGGGACTTGACCCCAACCATGACCCCAACCCGCGGTAGCCGACCATCGACGACTACCGACTTCAGTAGACCCTAGACATGGAAAGTTGCTAGGGCCAGGCTAGACCCAGCAACCGTAGTAGACGGCTCCAGAGCATCGTAGACCGCCTATCTGCGACCACCGTAGAATTCGTAAACCGCCGGTTGCGGCTTCGAGTCGGCCCAGGGGCACCTAAACAAAAGGGCTCAGAGACTTACTCTGAGCCCGTTTCTTGTGCCCGGTTGATCGTAGAGACCATACTTCGGTAGCCGGATAGTCACCGGCTCAGGCTGCTTCTCCCCCGGACTTGGCCTTGACGGCTTTGACCTTCTGGAGATCGTCCAGTGCCGCCCGGAAGGCTGCCTGCTTGACGTAGGTTTGGTAGGGCATACCAAAGAGCTCGGCGGCCCTCCTCACCACGTCGAGCTGCGTTCTGGGCCAGCGCATGGTGACCTTAGCCTCGGCAGGGACGCGAGCCTCGCCGGCCGGCCCCTCAACGGGGAGGGTATCCTCAGATGGATTCCATTGGCCCGCGGCTCGCATCGCCTCGATGTCCCGCTCCGCCTGCTCAATGGCAGCCTCGGCCCTGGCCTCTTTTTCCGGACTCATCTCATAGGGTTCAAGCTCGTCACTTATCCGCTCGTCCACGTGAACTCGCTCCTTCCAAAGCAGCTGACCACCATTACGACGCGACCCTCCTCAATCCAGTATCAGAGCAGGGAGTGGGTCTTGAAGACGAACCGGACGCCGCTCTCTGGATCCAGCCGGCTAGAGAACTGTCCACTACTCATAGCCACATGATAACGGATGTATGGACGTTATCAATACGTCTCGTTCTCTCACCTAGAATGTTACTGAGGCTGGTGTGGTTCCCTCAAATGATAATGTTACCGAGGGAATGATGCCGACGGACGAGAAGATGAGTGTGGACGAGCGTGCGAGGGCATAGCTGACGATCGAGCGAGAGTCCAATTAATGATCGGCCGCGCTGAGGAGCGCCCGCTTAGGGGTGCGGGGACGCTGAGCGCAGCTTCTGGTAGGCTTCCGATGCCAGCCATGTCGTGATGATCTTCTGGAAGGGCTTCTCGTTCATGAACCGGATGAAGATCTCCTCGTTCTGGTCCATCCGCTCGATGAACAGGGTCTCCAGCAGGTTCTTGAACACCAGCTCGAACCTGTCGCCGGGGTTCACCGCAGCCGCCTGCCTCAGCCCTTCGTCGGCCGCGGCCGCCTCGACGATCTGGTCGAAGAACAGCTGGTCCGCCGGCCTGAAGTCGGTTCCGAACCTGTCGTTGAGGATGTCTATCAGCCGCGAGAGCGGGACCGGCTGCTCCCGCACCATGCCGCTCCCCACCTCCGTCGGCCCGTCGAGGGGACGCGCGTAACCCTGGCGCAGGTCGATGGAGCCCTCGCTGATCTTCTGGAGCCGGTAGTACTCGAGGCGAACGTCGTCGTCGAACTGGTAGGCGGGGCCGCCCCGTCGTCTGGGCAGCTTCGCGCCGAGGTAGCGGAGAAAGATGTACAGCCGCTCCAGGTCGGAGTCCTGGTAGGGGATGATCTGACTGAGGAAGCCGTAGAGATTGCGGAAGGCCTGCTGCTTGCCTCGCCACAGCTCCGCCTCGTCCTCGTCTTCCCGCTGGAGTACCGAGAAGCGGGAGACGGCAGGGTCCAAGGCCGCGTTCATGGCCTGATGATCCGCGGCGCTCTGCTGCTGCTTCGGCGCGAAGTAGACGGCGCAGAAGCGCTCCACCTCCTCGGCCAGATAGATGCCCGACGCGTCCAGCTCCCCCTTGATCTGGTACATGCGGGCCGGATTGACCTCCTCACCCATCTCGGCGCCTTCGTAGTAGCTCTTGAAGGCCTCGCGGATCTCTTCACGGTCGTTCACGAAGTCGAGGACGAAGG
>DAHXJB010000539.1:0-4386 GCA_027372455.1 Chloroflexota bacterium
AGCGAGGACATCGGCTCCTGATACACCATGCTGATCTCAGGGCCGAGTAGCTTCCTCAATTCGCCCGGCGATCGACTGCGCAGTTCGTGTCCCCTGAAGAGGACACTCCCATTGACGATGCGGCCGTTGGGCCCCAGGAAGTCCACGATGGAGTAGGCCACGGTGCTCTTGCCGGACCCCGACTCGCCTACCAGCCCCAGGCTCTCGCCCGGGCCGATCGTGAACGAGACGTCTCGCACCGCGTTGACATCTCCCTTGCGTGTACGGTAGCTGACCGCCAGCTCTGTCACTGAAAGTATGGGCGACTGATCCATGCGACCTTCCCGTTTGAGTCGAGACGATTGAGCTGAAAGCTATTGGTAGCGCGTGGTCTCTTCCTGCAGGCCGTCCGCGAACAGGTTGAACCCGACCACGAGCGAGATTATGGCCACGGTTGCTGAAAGGACGGGCCACACGTTGCTGATCATTCGGCTGTGGCCCTCCTGTATCATGCTGCCCCAGTCGGGATTCGGCGGCGGGAGGCCAAGGCCGAGAAAGCCCAAAGTGCCGATGTAGAATGCCGCGTAGCCGATGCGGAGCAGAAAGTCGACGATGAGCGGGCCGCGGCAGTTGGGCAAGATCTCGACCAGCATAATCCGCAGATCGCTGTCCCCCCGCATCTGGGCAGCAGCGATGTAGTCGCGGGTCCGCACATCCATGGTGAGTGCCCGTACCAGGCGGGCCACCCCCGGCGCCCCGCCTATGGCAATGGCGATCACGACGTTGACGGGGGACGCCCCGAAGGCAGCGATGATGATCATATAGAGAACGATCTGCGGGAAGGCCAGCATGAAGTCCAGGACCCGCATCACAATCTCGTCGATCCAGCCACCATAGTACCCTGCCGTGAGTCCCAACAGCGCACCGACCACGAAGGCCACCGCGACCGACAGCGGCCCCAGGGTCAGGATGGTGCGGGCCCCGAAGGCTACGCGTGACCACACGTCCCTTCCGAGATCGTCGGTACCCAGGATGTGCGCGGCGGAGGGCCCGGAGTCCAGATGCATGTAATCCTGGTAGAGCGGACCGTAGGAGGTGATGAGCGGGGCAAAGATCGCCACCAACACCCAGAGCAGCACCAGGACCATGCCCACAACGGCTACGCGTGAGCTGAACACCAGTGACAACGCTTCGCGAAGCCGATCCCAACTTCTGCCCCTAGCGGGGGATCTGAGCACTATCGGGTTGGCGACGCCCTGGGAGTCCATATCCTGCTCCTAGGAATAGCGAATGCGTGGGTTCAGGAAAGCGTAGACGATATCGGCAATCAGCTGGCTACCCACCGCCAGCGTGATAAGCACCAGCGAACCCGCCTCGACAGAGGCAACGTCCTTCTGCAGGGCAGCCTGCATCAGAAAGCTGCCCAGGCCCGGATAGCCGAAGACCGACTCCACGACCACGAGGCCGCCGATCAGCCAGTTGACGTGCAGCATGATGACCGTGACCGGTGCCATCAACGCGTTGCGCAAGACGTGGCGCAGCACCACCTGGCTGTAGGGTATCCCCTTCAGCATGGCCGTGCGCACGTAGGGACTGTTGACCACGTCCATCACGCTGGCGCGGGTGATCCGCAACACGTAGCCCATCTCGACCAACGCGATCGTGAGCACCGGCATAATGATCATTCGAGGATCGGCTAGAAGGCCTCTGCCGGAGGAGAAAACCGTGGCCCCGGGGAGCCATTTCAGCCACAGGGCGAAGACCATGATCAGCATGATGCCGGTGGCGAAATCTGGAGAAGCCGTCGTCACCAGCCCCAGCAGTGAAATCACGCGGTCCAGCATTCTCCCTCGATTGAGACCGGCGATCAGACCAAGAAGAACTGCCAGGGGCATGCACACCAACAAAGCGAGGCCGGCTAGAATGGCCGAGTTCTTAATCCTGCCACCAATGACGTCGCTCACGGGTCGGTTGTACATGAGGGAGGTTCCGGCATCCCCGCGCAAGATGCCTCTCCCCAACGGGATATAGTCGACAGGCGCACCACTGGATTGCTGCATGCCGGCGTAAGACTGGCGGTATTCAATGTCTCCCTGGCCCTGGACCCATTTGGCGGCATGGTTGTTCGTGTCCACACCCCAAAAGTACTTGTTGCCGTGGCCATCGTCGCGCCAGGCCCGATCGTCCAGCACGCGCTTAACACTGCCGTCCGGCTGTCTAATCAACTGATAGAGGTGGTCTCCCTCCATCGTCCACTGCGAGAGCTGTCCATTGGGGGTAACCGCCCACCACTGGGTGTAGTCCTTCACGGTCCCCTGCGAGGTGGTGGTCGTCTGGAGCGGCATCCCTATCACCCTTTCAGCCTGCCAATCGGAGCCAAGCAGCCAGCTGATGTATCTCACCACGGGTGGACGGTCGAGACCGAGCTGCTTCGCCACGGATCGCTCCTGGGCGGGGGTGGCCAGGTTGCCGAGGATGTTGCGCACCACATTGCCGGGTGCCACCTCGACCAAGGCAAACACCACCATGGAAACCACTAGCATCGTGATGAGCAGCGTGATCAAGCGGCGGACGATGTACCTCGCCATGAGACTATCCTACCTCGACTCCAGGCTGGCAGCCCAGCGCTCCTCGCGCTCGACAATCTTGGCGATGTCGCGCTGGACATCGGCCGGCAGTGGCTCCACGTGGTGGGTCTCCAGGATCTGATCCACCATCCTGGCAGCCCGGTCTTCCATGCTGGTGCCGCCCAGCTCCACCCATCGAGTGTAGTTGTTGCGATCAACCAGCTTGGGGTAGAACCCTTCCCGGAAATGCGCTATCGTGTGTTCGTGGGCGATGAAGCTGCCACTCGGCCCTACCTCTTCTGCTACGTCCAAGGCCAGCGCTTCATCTGTGACCTCGACACCTTGAGTAGCGTGGCGGATCCAGCCGATGAACTCGTTGGCAATAGCCATGAGTTGCAGCGAGCCCTGCAGACCGGCATCCATAAAGCCGATATCGTGGAGGATGTTCGCTCCTTCGAGTGTCTCGAAGGCCAGCCCCAGGGCCATCTCGGCTCCCGCTTGCTGGTCCAGGGCTTTCGAGTCGGTGCTGCCGCCCAGGCCGAAAGTTGGAAGGCCGTAGTAGTGCCCCATGGAGAGAGTCAGACCTTGCTCATCAGGCAGGCAGTAGCTACCGACCATGCTTTGCATATTGTAGTAGCCGCCCGACCACCCAGGCGTGCCGATGGGAGCACCCGCACGTACGAGCTGTGAGAGTACTACACCCAGGAGAGTGCCGGCCATCATTAGGGCAGTCGCCGACGCTGGGCTGCAAGGCGCGTGGACCCCACCGTTGCCCAACGGAATGTAGAGCTGAGGGATGCCCTTCTGAGCCAGATACATGCACTTCTGCAGAGCCTCGGCGTTGGCAACCAGGCTCGAGGTCACGTTGACGTAGCAGGCAACAAAGGGACGGTGGCGCAGGGCATCTGCCCCTCCCGCCACTGCCTCGGCCATCTCGACAGCCGCCACGCACCCTTCGAAGTCGGGCGAGACAAAGACAATGGGTTTCGTGGTGTTGTTGAGCATGATCTGCATCTGGTAGCGATCGTAGATGCGCTGGTCCACGTCCGAGGGCAGGAACATCGACATGGAGAAATCGATCTCCGGCAATGCGTCGATCACCTTCTGCGCATCGATGGAATCCTGCAGCGTGGCTCGCCGACGCTCCCCTGTGCGATGGTCAAGGACATTCAGACAGTCCGAGCCAGCCCCGTAGTACGTGTTGTAGCTTGTGGCGCGCATAGCGACCTTGCCGTTCCGGTCGTGCAGCACGAATCCCCTTGGCGCGGTAAGCAGGGCTTTCTCCACCATGAAAGAGGGGATTCGTACCACCAGGCCCTCTGCCTCCGCTCCACCCTTGACCAAGAACTCCCGGGCCTCTTCGTCGTGGACCTCAACCCCTATCCGCGCCAATGCCTCGAGGGCCCCGGCGTGGATGTTTTCGCACTCCTGTGTCCCAAGGCGAGCGTAGTGCGCGCTGCCCATTTTTGATCCATGTGTCCTGATCATGCTACACCTCAGTAATGAACACGTGCAGGGATGCCGCAGACACACCACCCGCTTGCAAAGGGGGCTGCCCTGGGACAGCTTCAGAGAGCAGCCCCCTCGGGTGAGATCCTTCACGGCCTGCTCGCGCACCTAGCTCTTGTCGACCCAGGCCTCGTGGTAGATGGGGTACTCTTCCGGCGACTGCGGGATCCCATGTACCTTCTTGGCGGCGATCTGCCACACGTCCATGAAGAAGGGTGTGACGATCGGCCCGTGGTCCTGCATGATCTTCTCCATCTGGCCCACGATTGCCTTGCGAGCCGTCACATCGATAGTGCCCTTGGCCTGCTTGAGCAGTTTGTCGAACTCGTCA
>DAHXJB010000579.1:0-9000 GCA_027372455.1 Chloroflexota bacterium
ATACGGTGTAGGTGGCTTCCGTGAACTCCTTGATGAGCTGCTCCTCGCTCATCTTCAGCAGTTGGGCCGCGGCGGGCAGGTCCGGTCCGTACGCCCCGCCGAAGACGGTGGGGATCTCCTTCAGCGCGGCTTCCTGGGGTGTGGAATCCGCCGCCTGCCCCGCGAGCTCCATCAGATGCTCCCTGGCCTGCTCGAAGGAGATGGCGAGCGGATCGTAGTACACCAGCAGGGTGGCGTAGGCGATAACCGCTTCCCGCAAACCCCTGATCGGCCGGCGCTCGATGGCCCGTGCCAGCGAGCGAACCCGAGCGTTCACCTCCGGACTTATCTCGTCGCCGAGGGTCATCAGCAGGGCGGCATCCCCGGCGGGCACTATCTCGAGAAGATCGTTCTGACTCACAGGAATTCCGCCATAGGTCTCACCTGAATGTCGGCCTTATTGAAGGCTTCCACCAGGTCGGCGGCGATCTGAGGCGCGGCGGGGTTGTCCCCGTGGATGCACAGCGTGTCGGCCTTCATCCGCACCTCCTCGCCGTCGTAGGCGATCACCACTCCATCGCGCACCATCCGTATGGCTCGCTCCACCGCCACCTGCGGATCGTGGATGGAGGCGCCGGGGAGCTTCCGGGAGCGGAGGGTGCCGTCGGCGTTGTAGGCCCGCTCGGGGAAGGCCTCCAGGGCCACCTTCAGACCCATCTCCTGCCCCGCTGCTACCACCGGAGTGTTGGCCAGGGCGACGAGGATGATCTCCTTGCTGAAGCGGGCGGTGGCCCTGGCGATCGCCCGGGCCACGTCGGCGTTGACGTAGGAGACGTTTCCGAGGGCACCGTGCGCCTTGACGTGGCGGACCTCTGCCTTGTGAGCCCTGGCAAAGGCCCAGAGTGCACCAAGCTGGTACAGCACGTAGTTCTCCACCTCGTCGATGGACAGGTCCATCACTCTACGCCCAAAGCCCGTCATGTCCGGGTAGCCGGGGTGGCTGCCCATCTGAACGCCATGCTCCAGGGCCAGCTTCACGGTGCGTTCCATGACCATGGGATCGCCGGCGTGGAAACCACAGGCGATGTTGGCGGAGGAGATGTGGCGCATCATCGCCTCGTCGTTGCCGATGGTGTAGGCTCCGAAACTCTCGCCCATGTCGCAGTTGATGTCTACCTGCATCTGGCGTTTCCCTTCTGCTGGCCACCGGTCGATCGCGAGCAGGTCACGCCAGTACACGGCCACGGTAGTTAAGAGGGGTAGGGCGGGGTTTCATGCCCCGCCGCACGCCTAAGGCTGGCGCCGGGCGGCGGGGGACAAGCCCCCGCCCTACGCTTCAAAATCACCGTGGTCGAGCACTAGTTCATGGCTCAAGGGATCGTACCAGTGGGTGTACTCTCCCTGCCCCCTGGCTGTTTTCAGCGTCGGGGACAGACCGTGGTTGCGTGAAACAATACTAGTATACAGCGCAACCAGCCTCAAGGGGTGTCGGTAGATGTTGGTGTCAGAGGATCTGCTGCGCGAGATAGACGATGCTGGTTACCCCGACCGCCAGGGCCGTGAGCCAGCCGATAACAGACAGCGGCAGGTCGACCGGCTGATCCCGCATCACTTGGCGGTCCCTCGCGACCAGGAGCAGCAGGGCCAGCAGGATCGGTGTCCCGATGCCGCCCACTATCCCCGCGAAGAACAGCAGCCGGAAGGGTTCGATCCCTCCATAGGCCACGATGATCCCCACCGCCAGACTGCCGAGCAGCACCAGGTAGAACGATCTGGTGTCCCCCCTCGTGTTTGCCATGCTGGCGTTCCATCGAAAGGCGTCCGATAGGACGTAGGCCGTGGTGGCGGCCAGAACCGGTATCGCCAGTATCGCGGATGCCAGCAGCCCAATCGCGAACAGGGCACCTGCCAAGGGTCCGGCCACGGGGGTCAGGGCGGCCGCGGCCTGCTGAGCCGTCAGCACCTCCACGCCCTTCGCACCCAGCGTGGCTGCCGTCGTGATCACGATGAAGCCGGACAGTATCACCATGCCGATCATCCCGATCGCGGCGTCAAGCTCTACGACCCACAAGTAGGCCAGGGGGCGCCTTTCCTCCTGCACCTCGATGGTCTCCCAGAAATAGACGTAGCTGGTGAGTGTGGTGCCGAGTAGGGCCAGCGCCCCCGCGACGTAGCTGGCTTCGGTGGAGAAGCTGGGCACAAGGCTGCGCAGCACCTCTCCCCAGTTCGGCGCACTCAGGAAGGCGGCGACCACGTAGGCCACGAACACGATCAACACGTAGCGCAGCACCCTCTGGACACCGTAGTAACCCCCGAACAGCAGGAGCGCGCCGATGGCGAGAGCCAGAGGCAACGCGAACCAGCGCCAGTCCTGGCCGGTGAGGACCTGCAGGGCAGCCGCGCCTCCCTCCAGATCCGCCGCGATGGTGATCAGGTTGACACCTACCACCAGGGTCATTGCCACCAGAGCCCACACCCTGCCGAACCGGTCGCGGATCACTCCCTCCAGTCCACGGTTGGCCATCATTCCGACCCGAGCGCTGATGACCTGAACGGCGATCAGCATCGGCAGCAGCAGCACCACCAGCCAGAGGAGTCGATATCCCACCACGGAGCCGATGATGGCGAGGGTAGCGATGGTGGTGGGGTCCAGGTCGGAGGCGCCGGAGATCAGCCCGGGGCCCAGGTGCCTGACGACCTCTCGGAGGGGCACACGTACCGGTTCCTCCTCCCGATGATGATCGCGGGGCACAGGGCGCAACAGCCTTGGCCGATCAGGCCGAGGGCTGCGCCGCCTTCTCGGTCTAGGCGGTCTGGAATCCGGGTTTCGGTCCGGCTGCGCCATGACACCTTTGTCTGTCCTCGAGTTCAGACACAAAAAAGCAAGGGAAAGGCACACCCCGTGCCGGGACGGCGGGGGCGAATCCCGGTCCTGAGCGCCCGCCACTCAAGGGGCGGGCTGAGAAGAGAGAGCCCGTTGATGAAGGCTGGCAACCTGATCTGGTAATGGTGGCGGTGGTTTCGCCCACGGCTAAAGCCCGCGGGCTGAATCGGGGAAGCCCGGTAAACCGGGCTAGACCCGGATGAAACCGACTTGCTGGGGTCATTAGCCCGCTTCAGCGGGCTCTAGTGCCTCAGCCCGCTGCTTCAGCGGCGGGCGACTGCCGCACTGCCCGATTCAGTTGTCAAACACCACAAGCGGGCCTGCTCCTTGCATCGGGTTGGGGGTGGACCACGCGTTGGAGGGATGGCTGTGGACAGGGATAGGGACCGAAGAGAGGGCGAAGAGGAGCAGTCGGAAGGCGAGGGGGACACTCCGGCCGAGCTGCTGGACGACTTCCAGCTGGCCTCTCAGCTTCAGGCTGCCCTGTTGGCGCTTGCCCCTTCCACGGGGTTGCGGGTAGACGTGGATGCCGACGAAGGGGTGGTGTATCTCCGAGGAGAGGTTGCGAGCCAGTGGCAGAAGGAGGAGGCCGAGCGGATCGTTCGGGCGGCGCTGCGGCCCGGCGTGAAGGGGTTGCGCAACGAACTGGTGGTGAATCCCGCATTGCCCTCCCTCTTCCGGCCATAGGGCCAGGCAGACCAGCCGCCTTGGTCCATCTGCCTGGCCAATTGCCTTTCAGCGCACCCTCGCGACCGTCGCTACGGATGGACGTATATCGGTACCCCGACGCTGGCCCAGTTCCACACCCACTGCGCTTCCGCGTAGGGCATGCCCACGCAGCCGTGGCTGGTTGGGATGCCGAAGCTGTCGTCGCTTTTCCACCAGGCCTCATGGAGTGCCGCACCATAGGCGTTGAAGTACTGGGTGAAGAGGACGTTGTTCAAGTTGTAACTGTCTCTAACCCAGGGCAGCGACGAGCTGCTCATAGTTGCGTTGGCCACCCTCTCGAGGATCTCGAAAGTGCCCATGGGTGTCGGGTAGTCCGGGCGCCCGGTGGAGACCACGGCGATGTGAACCGGGCTGGACCCTTCATAGGCGGTGAGGATCTGCTGTGTGACGTTGACGTCGATCCATTTTCCGCTGGATATCGGTCCGCCGGGCACGGGAGGTGGGGTGGTGGGTCTGCTCCTGGTGATGGCGCCGGAGTATACGTATCCGCCACTCGGCAGCTCAGCCCAGCTGTTGTTTTGCGTTTCGACCTCTTCGCCGGACACCCACGCCGCCACGGTGACCGTGTCTTCGTAGTCCAGGACGTTAATGATGCGGGCGCTGGAACTGGGGGCGCTGCGGACGTTGGCGTGATCCCCCTTGACGTACCCCTTCCAGGGTGCCGATGCCTCGACGCTGCCTGGTGCAGCCGTCACGGTGGCGGCGATTGCCAGGGTTGCGGCGAGCAGACCCATGGCGTGGCCGCGGAAAAGTCCAACCCGCATAGCTATTGCCTCCCCATCTCCCGCGCGGCCCGACCGGGGCCGGCGGGAAGAATGGCCTTCGACATTGGACAGGCGCCATTCATCGCGCTGCTTGCTCGACGCGGACATGCCGTCGAGAAGGCGTGGACGGGGGCAAGATGAGTGCCAGCGGCGTTTGTGCCGGCCGGACCGGACATGCTATACTTTCTGTAAGCGCACATGGGCCTGTGGCTCAGTGGGAGAGCGTCCGGTTCGCATCCGGAAGGTCGGCGGTTCGAATCCGCCCAGGTCCACCAATCTTATCTATTAGATGCCCCGCCGGACCCGATGTGGTGACATTCGCCCCGCTATCCAAGCAACTCCGGCCCTCACTTGGAGTCCGCTTCGCAGAATGGACACGAAGAGACTAGACGCTCCAGGGGTCGCGGCACGACCTGAGGCCACCTCGAAGCCCCGGTCCGCAGGTGAAGGCATCGAAGCGGTCTTTGACGTCCCCTTTGTGGCCGATCTGGCACTACACGAGAAACAGATTCAGCAAAACTACCGACCTGTCATTGCCGTGCACAAATGGTTTGCTCGTAGGCCTGGCACCCTCTTCCGCGCCTTGATCCTCTCGGAGTTTCTGCCCGGTCCGCTCCGCCAGAGCTACTACAGGCCTCACAACCTCGACGGGATTCACATCGCGGATCCCTTCATGGGGGGAGGCACGCCTCTACTGGAGGCCAATCGGCTGGGATGCCGAGTTACAGGCTACGACATAAACCCCATGGCATACTGGGTGGTTCACCAGGAGATGGGCAGTCTCGACATCGGGAGCTATCGGGATGCAGCGTCCAGTGTGGCTCGCCGCGTCGACGCGCAAATTGGTCGTTTCTACGAGACCACATGTCTCGAATGCGGTCAGCCGGCACCAGTGAAGTACTTCATCTGGGTGAAGACCACGAGGTGCAAGACCTGCGGCTCAACTTTTGATCTTTTCCCGGGCTACCTCCTCGCTGAGGATGATAGGCACCCAACCAATGTCCTGATTTGTCCTGACTGCGGGGACCTAAACGAAGTGAAAGATCGTAGGGCTCCAGGGCTGTGCGGATCGTGTGGTTCAGCCCTGACATTGGCGGGACCCGCGAGCCGCAACCGCTGCAGGTGTCCCCATTGTGGGGAGGTCAACAGCTATCCCGATCCAACCCAGGGTGCCCCCAAACACCGAATGGTCGCAATCGAGTACCACTGCTCACGGTGCCGACCACATCATGCCGGTCGGTTCTTCAAGCGTCCGGATCAGGAGGACCTTGCCAGAATTGCAGCCGTGGATGAGATGTGGGCTACCATCACTCCTGCTTTTGTCCCGCATGACGAAATACCCGCTGGGGACGAGACGGATCGTCTTCATCGTTGGGGATACCGGTACTACCGAGAGATGTTCAATCCACGGCAGTTGTTGGGCCTGGAGCTGCTCTGCCGGGCTGTGGTCGCTGAAACTGATGCGAGCCTGAGGGATGCTCTAGCTACAAACCTGTCGGACCTTCTGCGCTATCAGAATATGCTCTGTCGATACGACACTCGCGCATTGAAGTCGCTTGATATCTTCTCGGTTCATGGCTTTCCTGTGGGCCTGGTTCAGTGCGAGTCGAATCTCTTCGGCATCACAAATAGGAGCACCGGTGCGAATGTTGGAAGTGGTGGATGGTCCAACATTGTCGAGAAGTATGTGAGGGCAAAGCAGTACTGCGAAGCTCCTTTTGAGATCAGACACGATGGGGCGCGCAAGGTCCAGGTTCCCGTTCGTGGCGAGTGGATAGGCGGGTCGCGCGCAGAGGATCGTGATCATTCCTGTCGGCAGGTTGCTCTGACCTGCGGGAATGCCGCGGAGGCGGAACTTGCGCCCTCATCTGTAGATGCCGTGCTCACGGACCCGCCCTATTTTGCCAACGTACAGTACGCGGAGTTGATGGACTTTTGCTTCGTCTGGCTGAGGCGCCTGGTGGTCAACGGCCACGGCTACTTCGAGCGCAACTCAACACGGCGTCCTGAGGAACTCACCGGCAACGTGACGTTGGAACGAGGTTTGACCCATTTCTGTGAGGGGCTTTCGCAGACCTTCATCCGGATGTCGCGGGCGCTCAAACCCGGCCGACCGTTCGTGTTTACCTATCACCACAATGCCATCGAGGCATACTACCCTCTTGCTGTGGCCGTGCTCGATTCTGGATTGACCTGCTCAGCCACGATCCCCTGCCCGGCAGAGATGGGGGCATCCATCCATATCAACGGCACCGGATCGTCGGTAGTGGATACGGTCTTTGTGTGTCGATCCACCGGCTCGGTTGCTCGCCGCACAATCGTGTCGTCCTCTGAAGGGGTCGCGGAACTGGTCAGACGTGACTTGTATGATCTATCTCGAGGCGGAATCAGACCTACTCAGGGCGACATGCGATGCCTGGCGTTCGGGCATCTGATTAGACTGGCAATCTGGAATTTGCGCTCACGGTGGGATCCAACGGCGCCAACTGAGACGAAGCTAGAACAGGTCGTTGCGGCCTTGACTGAGCTTGGTGGCATGAAGTCGATCGAAGAGCGCCTCTCGCTACCGTCGCCCGATGTGCGCGTTCCGGCGCTTCTCGCGTTCCGAGAACCAGATACTGTGTACGAGAGTGGATTCGATGAAATACCCTTTTGAGGCGTCCCGGGCTGAGATCGAGGCCAACCCCGATGGTTTCGTCGCTTCCGTATTCTCCTCGTTGGAGTCTGAGTTCCTGGTGATTCCGAAGGGAGAGGGATTCATCGAGGATCCTGCTTTCGAGCGCGCCTACGAGGTGCTGAAGCGGACTACCGAGGGATTCCACACGATGGATCGGGATGCGGTCCTGACTGCAGCCCTTCGAACCCCGCTCGTCCTGGTCGTGCTGCGGACCATTCTGGGTTTCACCCCGTCCGAGTGGGCCTACGTGACAACCACTCGTACCGGTGTCTCTATACCGCAAGGGTTTGCTCGCAGCCTCGATCGCCGGATTCGGATGTCACCCGAGACCCCTCTGGAGTTCACGCCTCCAATGCTGGCGAGGGTGCGTGCGCTGACTGAGACGGCTTGTCAGCTCGTGATGGATGGCGCGCCTGGCACCGATGCCGATCACATCCATCGTCTCGACAAGGCAGACACCGAGGAGGGTCTCGTGGGCGTCCAATCTATGGCGCGTCTTGGTGCGCCCTACGCCATGCTGCTGTACGAGCGATTTCTGGGGCGGCCATTTGCCGGCCATCGCGACTCGGTATCTGAGTTGGTGGGCTACAACCTCGAGTCGGCGATTGAGCGGGTCCTCGACGCGGCCGGGATAAGCCATCAGAAAACCAGAAGAGCCGAGCGCATCCCTGGCCTCGATCAGGCGCCAGACTTCGTAATTCCTGACAAGTACACACTGCAGGTGGTCATCGAGGCCAAGATCACCGAGGACGACGGGACTGCCCGCGACAAGGTCACGAGGGTGCAGCACCTCGATTCTTTGAGCCGCCGGGCCCAGCTTGAGGGCAGGCAAACCTTCGAAGTGGTGGCCTGCATAGGTGGGAGAGGCTTCGCGGTTCGGAAGGAGGACATGAGAAAGCTGCTGCTCGCGACCGGAGGGAAGGTGTTCACCCTTCAGACTCTCGATCGAATGGTGGGGCACACCCGGCTAAGGGAGTTCCGAACACAAACCCGCCGCAGACGTGATGGAGGATATGCAGAAATCCCAATAATGTGTTGGCCCGCGCATCCTTCACCGCCCAGCCAGAGACGCGGACTTCACAGTTGCGTCGGCACTGTGGCGCCCCATCCGTCCGTGAGGGCAACTTCGGCGATCCATTTCCTGACAGGTACCAACTTGTTGCGGAAACTGGACCAAGCCACTTCTCCACGACGCTGCAACTGTCCAACAACGATGCCAGGATGTACATGGAGTGACTGCGCAATAGCATCGATCTTACGAGCAGAGTAGAGCGGTCGAATCCGTGCGATGAGATTGTCAAGTTGCTCCTGCGGGACTAGATGTTCAGTTGCAAACCGATCTGCCATTAGTTCGCTCTCGGGCCTCGCGCTGTCAGACTCCGCCCTCTCAAGATCAGTGTCTAGGGTGAGTGCCCCGTCCTTCTTGCTGACGTGTCCAAGCTCATGAAGAAGCACGAACCAGAAGGTGTCGATGCGATCGAAGCGCATTGACATGGCGACAACTGGTAAGTCATCAACCCAGAAGCATGCGCCGTCAACTCGCGTACCGGCAAGAGCCTCGACCAAGACAAAGCGAATGCCCGCCTCGCTGAGGATGCGGGGTACATGACGAATCTCCTGTGGCACATGTAGGAGGAGGCGAAGTTGCGTCAGCGCCTTGTCCAGTTTGTCTGTTGAGAAAGGGGCAGCATGGACTGCGCGAGCCAATTTCCTCGCGCGGAACAGCCAAGCTCTCTGTGCCGGTGTGATCGAAGCGTAGGACGATGACTTGCGTGCGGCATGCGCGAGGAATCTTGGCTCCTCATCAAGGCTGCTAATCTCGAAGAAATCCAGCACTCGCTTCTCCAGCACGTCCACGTTACTGGATGACTCTATCCAGCCGCGCCGCAACATCTCTCTTACGGGTCCCAAGCTGTAAATCTTGGCACGGCGGCTCACGCCGTCTGTGTCGTCGCGCCTGACGCGCC
>DAHXJB010000607.1:0-4703 GCA_027372455.1 Chloroflexota bacterium
CCGAGTACCGAACGACATCCGTGAAGAGATAGCAGCTTCCCGTCCACAGCAGGCTCCATTTGCCCCCGAACCACCACTCCGGCCTCGCCAGGCGCTCAATGTCGTAATAGATACCCGCCGTCGTGACCGTCACGATCAGAACAAAAACCAATACTCTGGATCTGTTGGCCACCTTCGAGACCGCACCGAAGGCCCACGCAGCCGCACACGTGGGAGCCAGCACAGCCAGAGAAAGACCGTAGGAGACATGGCGGAGAAAGTCCGGCGGGAAGGACGAATACACCAGCACCGGGTGCATGAAAAAGACGGCAATCACGTTGCCGAGCCCCGCGAGCGGGATGCCCACAAGAGGCGGATTCCTTCTCAGGATCAACAGCAGGCCAGCAGCAGTTACGAGACAAAGGACCATCAGCAGCGTGACGACCACGTTGCTTTGCAGTCCAATGGCCTGGGAATACCATGGGAGGGACTGCAGCAGCACAGCTCTGACGTTGGCGTCGACGTTCTGCCAGTGCAAAGCCTTAGCGCCGAAGGTAGAGGGCCACCAGGATCCACTTATCGAGTGGTACACGACCATGAAAGGCAAGAGCACCAGCGCGAAGGACAACGCGGCCATCCAGTAGTTGCGCCTGCGCCAATAAAAGGCGAGGAAGCAAAGAAAGATCACCGCGGCGTAGGCGTTCCCCTCATGTCGCGTGAGGGAAGCGAGAGCCATCACGATCCCCATTCCGATCCACCACCGCACGTCGCGGCTGCTGTTCGCCTTGCCTGCCAGCGCGACAGCAAATAACAGCAGGACGATGAATACCGTGTCCGGTTCTGGCGCTCCCAGAACGTGGATCTGGTACAGGGGAAAAAGGAATACGAGAACCGTTGCCACGTACGAAACCAGAGTGCCGACGGCCAAACTCCTGCAGGCGGCGAACATGGCCAACGGCCAGATGGCCACTGCCACAACCGTGGGCAGGGCAATCGTGGCAAGACTGTGGCCGAACACGGCAAAGGAGATCGCGATCAGGATCGGGAAGAAGGGGAGCGCCGGATAGTACGCTCCCATTCCCACCAGATTCGCGTTTTCCCCCGCAAGCTGATTGGGATAAGGCAGACCGACGAGCAGGGCGTCCGTCACCTTCGTGTAGTGCCAGATGTCGTCTCCTAGAGGAGTGACGCTTGCGGTGGCTTGGAGTATGCCTATCCCGACCAGCGAACCAAGAATTATCGGCCCAGAATGTCGCTGCAACGACCAGAGTATCGCCTTCCCGACTCCCCCAGTGCTACTCAGCCAGATCTTGGCGCCGAGCTGAAGCGGCCTGGCCGCCAGCGTAAGCGCTGCCAGACCAATCACTATCTGTATGCGCCAGATGGGCGACTCGAGGAACGTGTTGAACTGATCCGAGGAGTAGGCTAGGACAAGCACCATCAGCGCCAGAACAGAGAACGGCCCCGCTCCCAACGATACCGCTATGGCCCAATCCCCAGGCTTCCTCGAGAATGCAAGGACCTCACGCAAGAGACTCCGATACCAGAGTCCAAACAGAGCAAAGGTGCACAGGAAAACCACCCACCAGATTCGGCTGGCCTGCCACGGTAGTGCCCTCCCAACAAGGACCACGGTCCAGAGCCCGGCGGCCAGCGAAGCGGCGGCAAAGGTCGGGTAGATGGGACGAGACAGATGTCGAAAGAAGAACTGCAACCGAAGGTCCCCTTGAAGGGTGCGTCCCTGATGAAGCACGAACACCAACCAGTATACCGGGTACGATGGATAGACGTCAGGGGCGGGGACTACCACCGGAAGTGCGCTGCCCTGCTGCTGCGGAGTGGTCCCCCGAAGAGAGGCGGTGGGCAGAGCAGTAGGGGCCATCCAGTGGTTTACAGTCCTACCGTGCTGGCTGCTTTAGAGGCGGCGGCGGAGGCAGCAGGGTGGATCTGCGGCAAGCTTCAGGATACTGTCCGGATCATCCGTTCAGTTCGTCGAGGGCACTCTTGACCTGCGGCCCTATCCGAATTGGACGTTTTGGATTCATGCTAATTCCCCTCCGGGTTGGCCAGCACCTCACCAGGCAGGGCTATGGTCACCCCGAACCTGCTCTTGACCTTCTCCCTGCTGCGCAGAAGGTGTTTGCGGTCGTAGGTAGCCAGGTAGTTGGCTCCTGCCTCCACCGCAGCGGCGACAATTGGTGCGTCTTTGGCAATCACTACCTTGGCGGCAGCCAATACTAGGGACCGCGGTGGGTTCACCACCTTGGCTAACAAGAGCTCTCCCAGAAGGTAAAACGCATCCAGACCTTGAGGTGCTTTCAGCGAGAGATTCCGCTCCGTTTCCTCCAGCACCTCGGAGCTGATGTAGAGGTCAAACTCGCCTCGGAAGCCGCGGCGTAGAAGCTCTCTCCCCCCTCCCTGAACAGAGATCGCGGCAGCAAGCAGCACGCTGCTGTCGATAAAAACCCGATTACTCCTCCTGGTCTGTACCGATGCCATACTTATCCTTGACCATCCGGCCCCGTATCTCTCGCCCAGACTGGATCAGCTCGTCCAAAGATAGGCCCTGCTCCCTCAAGATGTTGCCGAGGCGGTCAAGGGCTTTCATGGCAATGACCTCCTGGGGCGTGATCAGCACCCCATCCGGGGTCTGGGTAACGGCCACCAGATCGCCCTTCTTAAGCCCCAGCTTCCTGCGCACGTCGGCTGGCAGGGTGACCTGGCCCTTCTCTTGAACACGGACAAGTTTTCGTTCAGGCATAGACATGGTTGGCATCGCTCCGAAAGTCATACTTTCCGTATTGTACCACATCGAGCCTAAGTAGATCAACACGCGCGCCGCGCCGAGGAGCCGCGAGGCGTATAATTCCACCTGGGCGCTTGAGGCTGAATCCCTTCCCGTTTCATCCGTATTGTTGAAGACACCTTAGCCTTCAATGCAGGTAGCCACTCTTCCTGGTCCTTCAATGTTGAGAAGCGGGCTTCCTCCATCCGGCACCATTCATTAGCGCTGCCACGCCCGAGACGTGTCGCCCTCTCACTCCTTCCTCCATCGCCCTCCCTCCCTGGCATCGCCCTTGCTCGTTCCCCGCCCCCGCACGCCCGGTCGGGCCGGCGGCGGTATTCTGTCAAAGACGCCAAGGAGGCAACGATGCGGGTACACACCATCCAAACTGGCACCCTCACGCTCAAGCAACGGCAGTTGCGGGGGGAGGGCAGAGGCATCAAGCGCGGTATCAACGTGCTTCGGGACCCCGCATGGAGCGAGGCCTTGCCCGTCCATGCCTGGGTCATAGAGCATCCCGAGGGACTCATCGTCGTCGATACCGGCGCGGCGGCCGCGTCCTCCAAGCCGGGATACCTTCCCCGGTGGCATCCCTATTTCCGTTGGGGCTTGCGGGCAAGCGTCACACCCGAGGATGAGATCGGCCCCCAACTGGAGGCGCGTGGAATCCGCCCCTCCGACGTTAGCTGCGTGATCCTTACCCACCTTCACCCGGATCACGTTGGAGGCCTGCACTACTTCCGTAACGCCCAGATCCTCGTGTCCTGGGACGAGTACATGCTGGCCTCTGGGCTCCGAGGCCGCCTACTCGGCTACGTTCCGGAGCGCTGGCCCGCGTGGTTCGCGCCGAGCCTCGTGCAGTTGAGACCGGAGCCCGTCGGGCCCTTTCCGGAGAGCCTTCCGGTAACCAGGGCGGGGGACCTGCTGCTGGTTCCTACCCCGGGGCACACCGCCCACCATCTTTCACTCATCCTGAAAGGAGGCCCCGAAGAACGCACCCATTTCTTCGCCGGGGACGCCTGCTACAGCCAGGACCTGATGCTCGACGGCACGATGGATGGATTGGCCCTTCGCGAGGACATCTACCTGGAGAGCGTCGGTCGGATCCAACGCTATCTGTCCGAGGTCCCGGCGATCCTGCTGCCCAGCCACGATCCGGCATCATTGGAACGGCTACCGAACGGGAGGAGGGTGCGTCGGGGCCCCGCACGGAAGGCGGCTCGAAAGCCGTCGGCGCGCCACTCGCTTCCGGATGCGTCCTCATTGTAGCTATGCTAGAATGCTCACATAGGCGCGGGCGGGAGGATCGGCATCCTTGGTAACGTCCGCCGAGACCCCGGTGAAGGGCGTGAACATGCCAGGAGGCATGTTCACGGGGGGCAAGGGTGAAGAGGCTCGCCGTCTACTCCCTGTTCGGTCTTTCCTTCCTTGTCTTCGTCGCGGGCAGCTTCGTTTTCGCCTACCTTTCCTTCTCCTCCCTCCAGGGCCCTGACGGCAAGGCCCCGATCCTGGGACTACCCGTTTCCGTCGAAGTCCCCGCTTTCCTTCCCCTGCCTCCGACACCCGGCCCAGATGGGACTCCGATGCCAACCGGGGGCGGCCCTTCGGGGAAGCGCCTGAACATCCTGCTTCTGGGCATCGACCAGAGGGACGACGAGAAGGGCAACCCTACCCGCAGCGACACGATGATCGTCGTGAGCGTGGACGAGGCAAGCAAGCGCTCAGCCCTGATCTCCCTCGCTCGCGATATGTGGGTGCAGATTCCCGGCTACGCCGACAACCGGATCAACGTGGCCAACTTCCTTGGCGACGAATACCCGAAAGAGACCGGGGGCGGAGGAGCCCTGGCAAAGAAGACGGTGGAGGCCAACTTCGGCCTGAAGTGCGACTACTATGCGCGCGTCGATTTCCGCGGCCTCGAGAAGATCGTGGATACCCT
>DAHXJB010000610.1:0-17652 GCA_027372455.1 Chloroflexota bacterium
TCCCTGTCTCCCGAGTAGTAGATCCCCAGGACCTTGAACCCATACTGCTGGGCAACCTGGTCGTAGGCCTCGCCTAGCTTGCCGTCTTCAGCGGCGAACAGCTTCTGCTCGGAAGTGAACAGATAGGGCAGGCTCCAGATGGAGAATCTCTTGTCGTAGGTGCTGAGGAAAGCGGCTCCGGTCTTGGACATCTCCAGGGTGCCGCTCCTCAACTGCTCGTTCATCTGCGTAGCGCCGCCGAGGACGCTGTTCATGAACAGCTTGACCTGGTACTTGCCGTTGGTCAACTCCGAGACTCGCTTGGCGAAGAACTGATGGGCCTTGTACTCGGGGTTGCTCTCGGTTACCACGTCGCCCAGCCGGACGGTGATTACCTGCTTGTTGCCGTTGCTGCCGGCGTTTGCCGCGGGAGCGGTCGTTGGCGCCGTTGCGGGCGCACCGGCGGAACTGGCCGCGGCGGTGGTTGGTTGTGCAGCGGGCTTCTGAGCCGCGGGCGCTGCCGACTGCGAGCAACCTACCAAGAGCAGCAGCACCGCCGCCAGAGAGGCCGTTGCCAGGAAGAATTGATGCTTACCTTCTAATCGCATTAGCGGGCCACACCTTTCAATCGAGATAGGGAAACGGCGACTGTTTGAGAATAATCCCCAGCCTTCTGATGAGGCTCTCCTTACCTCCCTTCCACCTGAGCTTTCCTGCCGGCCCCTTCGCTCGGCGGCGAGGCACAACCCTGTGGGTAAATGCATGGCTGCAACTGCATCGGGCGTGTAGCGGGGTGTCGAAACTGCAAGTTAAGAATCATTCCGGTCGTGCGTCGCGTAGCGCCCGATCCATCACTTTCAGGTTAGGCTCCATGCCGGTCCAGAACTTGAAGGCGTCCACCGCCTGGTGGAGCAGCATGTCGTGCCCGCTCACGGCCTTACACCCCGACTGCTCCGCTGCTTCGAGAAGGCGGGTCTTCGGCGGCATGTAGATCATGTCGACCACGCCGCAACGAGCTGGGATCCGTATTCCTTCTGGAAGCGGGCACTCTTGGTCGTTGGGGTGCATACCAACCGTGGTGGTGTTGACCAGCAGGTCGGCTTCCTCCAAGTGTTTGTTCAGCTCATCGGTGTTGAGGGGTAGCGCTTGCCAATTGCCAGCGCCTTGGAAGGCCTGCATCGATCGCACCAGTTCCTCGGCACGCTGCGGTGTGCGGTTGAGGACTATCACTTCCCTGGAGCCCTGACCCAGGACGTAGAGCGCCGCTCGTGCCGCGCCTCCTGAGCCCAACATGACGGCCTTCATGCCATTGCGATAGAGGCTGTTCAGCTCCAGGAGCCGCCTGAAGCCTGTGGCGTCGGTATTGGTGCCTACCCATCGTCCCTGGCGGTCGACAACCGTATTGACGGCGCCGATGGCCCGCGCCTCCTCAGTGATCTCGTCCAAGAAGGGAATGACAGTCTGTTTGTGGGGGGAGGTGAGGGTGAACCCGGCGAAGTGTGTGGCGCGGAGTCCACGAACAGCGACCTCGATATCCTCGGGTCGTACCTCCAGGGCCACGTAGCAGTAGTCCAATCCCGCGGCAGCGAAAGCCGCGTTGTGAATGACGGGCGAAAGGGAATGGTGGACCGGATAGCCCAGTATGGCGAGAGCCAAAGTGGAGCCTGTAATCCTTCTGAGGTCCTGATGCAAGGTCGTCTCCCTCGAAAACAGTCAGTACTCGCTGCTCGACGAGAAAGGTTTACGTGATGGTGACGGCCGGATCTGGGCCGAAGAAGGTGAGATAGGGGCCGCCCGTTGCCTCGCGCAAGAGCATCAAGGCCAGCTCGCGCAGGTGGTAGTCGCCCCACATGCAGGACTCGCCCCTAGGGATGCTAGAACCATCCGGTACGTAGTCCCATCCGTTTGGATGGTGATATATGGAGTGGAGAAGCAGCCCCTGGTGATCTCCGCTCTCGGAGAGGTAAGGCTCGCTCAGGAGGGTGTTGGCGATTGTCAACCCCGCCTGCCGGTAGCGGCTTCCGGCATCAACCTCGCCGTGCCGGCGCAGGTGGTGGCCCAGCCGCAGAAGACCCTGGGCCGCGATGGCGGCCGCCGAACTATCCACCGGCTCGCAATCGTTGAAGGGATCTGCCGGCTGGTTTAGATAGTCGCCCAGCCTGTGCAGATTTGGGGCGCCCGTGTCCCAGTAGGGGATGCCGTCGGTGGGCGTTTGCTCCATGTAGAAGTCAGAGGTCGCTCGTGCCGCGTTCAGCATCACCGCGACGATCGAGCTTCGGCCACCCACGGGAATCAGTTCCTCGTCGGATAAGGTGTCCAGGAACTCCAGCTGCTCCGCGTATCCGGCGATCGCCCAGGCCAGGCCCCGAGTCCAGGTGCTGAAAGGGGTGTAGCCTTGCTGAGTGGAGGGACAACGGAAGTTGCCGTCGTTAGTGTTGAAGATCGCCTCGTGAGCTGTCCGGCCCCGAATGTCGTAGGAGTCGCGGCCCTCGCCGTAGTGGACGATGAAGCGGGCCGTAGCCTCGGCATGCCTTATCAGCCGCTCTAGCAGAGAGATCCGGCGGTCTCGCTCCCCCATCAGTGTGTGTCCGAGGCGATGGGCCATGGCTAGAGAGCGCAGCGAGCGCATGGTATCCACGAAGAGGGAGTGGGGGCCGTTGAAGGAGTAAATGTAGCCCCCGCCGCCGGTAATGGTAGTCCATCGGGCTGCCTGGACCGCACCGGAAACCTTGAGGGCCAGGACGTAGAAGTTCCGTTCCCACTCGCTCTCCTCGATACGGCCCTCGTTCATCAGGCGCAAGAGGTTCCCGTAGGTGGACACGTTGTTGAAGCCGTGGTCGTGGACACCGATGTGGCTCACATGGGGGGCCATCAGCTCCACGGTCTGGCGGCGACCCAGGTCTAGCATCTCCCTGTCCCCCGTGGCGTCGAACTGGAGCACCGCCGCCCCCACCTGAAAACCCCGTGTCCACTCGGTCCAGCCACGGGTCGTGTACCGGCCTTTGATGGTGTAGACAGGAGTGCCGTCGTTGGAGTTCCAGGATTTCTCTATGAGCCGGATCTTCTGGGCGGAAAGGGCGAACAGCCGATCCAGTTTCGGGCGAAGGGCCACGGGGGTGATGGTACCATCGCTCTTGATCACAGGCAGAACCTCCAGGGAGACTCCATCCAATCCAGTGAAGCCAGGAAAAGCTCGGGCACTGCAGGGGCAGGCCGCGCTGTTAGGAAACCGTTTTCCGTCGACGCGCCGGACATGATAAGTCGCTTTCCTGTCGTTGTCAATGGCCGGATCGAGCCGTCGGTCGTCTCAGGCTCATACGAACTTCATGATGTGGGTTGCCACCGTCAATACCTCGCCACGCTCGTTGGTGACGGTGACCTGGGAGATGAGTTGGTCCCTGTCCGGATTCTTCTCGGCGACCTTGTACTCGATGGTGATGGTATCGCCGATGAAGCATGGGCGCACGAAGCGAATCCGATCGTATCCGTAGGACACGATCGGGTGGGGGATGTTTTCCACCAGCTTGGTGGAAGCTGCTGACATGTAACCCACCATCAGCGCCCCGTGTGCTATGCGCTTGCCGTAGGGGGTGCCCTTCATGTACTCCTCGTTGACATGGTTGGGGCTGAGGTCCCCCGTGATGCCGGCGAACAGGTACACGTCACTCTCGCCCACCGTCTTGGAGACGCGTACGACCTGACCGATCTCGACCGAGTCGAGGGCCTCGCTGTGCTCTGCCATGGTTCTCTCCCTTTCAGGCTCCAAAGGGAAGCGTGCTCGAAGTGGTCTCGATCAGCCTCCCGGGGCATTTCTATTCCTGGCTCAGACCGAGTGTCCTATCCCTTTTCGCCCATCTCGCTCAAAGGCACCTCTCGACCCTCAGCGGCGCTCCTGTAAGTGGCTGTGACGAGACGAAGATTGGTTACTCCGTCCTCCCAGTCCGGCTTGCTCGGGTGACCCTCCGCTATGCCTGTCAAGAATCGCCTGATCTGCGCAAGGAATGGATCCTGGGACTGGAGCTCCACCACCTGCCAGCCTTCGGGGTCGGTCTGCGCTAAGTTGGCTGAGGGCTGGACAGAACGGTTCTCCTCCTGTCTCTGGACCATGAGTTGGTTGAAGCCGAATAGGAGGCTGGCATCCTCCCCGTCGATCTGGAACTGGGGTACCTCTTCGTGCCTGCGCCGCGCCCAGGAGGTAAAGCAGTGGCCTGTGGCCCCGTTGGCGAACTTGATCACGACGCTGGCGATATCCTCCACGGTGACTGGGAAGATGGCGCCGGTTGGTTCTCGACGCTCCTTCCAGGCAATGCCGGTCGCCGCGTAGACGCTCGTGATGGGCCCGATGAGGAACCGGAGCAGATCGAAAAGGTGGGTCATCACGTCTTCCACAATGCCGCCGCCGGCCAGTTCCCTCTTGTAGAACCAGGTGGGTCGATTGGTGATGGTCTGGGGCACCATGTAGCCGAAGAGGGCGTTGGCGCTGAAGATCCTGCCCAATTGACCAGCCTCGATCAGCTCCTTTGCCCGGACCGGACCCGGTGTGAAGCGCATGTGCTGGATGATTCCATGGTGCACGCACGCTGCCCTGGCTGCAGCCAACAGCCGCTCGCCATCGGCCAAGTTGGTAGTCAGGGGCTTCTCGCTAAGGACGTGCTTCCCCTGCTCAATGGCGCGCATCAGCGGGGTGTAGTGCATGCTGTTCACCAGGCAGTTGTCTATCACCGCCACGTCGGGGGCGTCCAGGATCTCCTCCAGATCGGTGCTGGTGCGATGGATTCCGTACCGTTCCGCCAGTTCGGCGACCTTTTTCGGGTCCCGGCCATACAGCACTGGCTCCACACGGACTGTATGGCCATCTGCCTGTACGCCTTCGTCGCGCAGGCGAGCCAAAGCTGCCAGGTGAGCGTTGCCCTGGCGTCCCGTACCCAGCACCGCGACGGTCAGTTGGTCGTATCCATGATCTCTCTGGCTCATAAGCCGTTACTCCATGGTGTTGCAGATTCGCCGTGGGTAATGCAGTAGCGCAACCGGCAGAGGACGGAAACCGTTATCCTCAGATGGGCAGGGATGCTACCACTGCCATGAGAGTTGTGTCAAAGCCTTCGCCGATCGGCCGATGTTGCGCAGGTCGAGCAATTGACAACGCCAGCGGTACTTCCTATCATAGCGGCACTGGTCGTGGAAACCGTTTTCCTCTTCCCACAGGGAGGAAGTTGAGCCTCCCTCCAGGAGTTGGCCAGACATTCCACGGGTCGAGGGGTGACTGTTGGACTTCATACGACTGCAGGATACCGAGGGCACACGTTTCCCTGCCGGCAGGTGGACACGCCTGCTGGCAGGCCCTGGTTCGCTCCCAACCAACAACTTCGTCGTTGGGCACAGCACCCAGCATCCCGGTGGCGGAATCCCGCGGCACTCGCATCACAATGAGGAGTTGTATGTCTGCTTGGCCGGCCGGGTGGAGATGAGTGTGGGGGCCGAGACCCAGATCATGGAGCCGGTGTCGGCGGCTTACATCCCATCCAACGTGCCTCATTCCCTACGGAATGTGGCTGAGGGTGAGAGCGTCATCATGTTCGTCTACAGCCCGGCAGGCGTGGTGGATCACTGGCAGGAGGAACTGAAGGGTACACTCAAGTAAGCACGCAGATTCGGAGTCAAGGGCGAGGAAGGTTGCCGGCAAGGGGTTTCGCCCGGATTGCTGACCGAGGAGATTCGTCATGTCGTTTCACCTAGCAGAGAAGACCGTTGATGACTTTAGGGTTGGTGATTTACTCAGCTTTTCGAAGACCATTACTGAGGCTGACGTGGTCATGTTTGCGGCTGTTTCCGGTGACGTGGCGCCTGAGCACGTGAACGACCAGTATGCGAAAACAGGGCCCTTTGGCGAGCGGATTGCCCACGAACTTCTGCCGGCGTCCCTGGCATCGGCGGCACTGGGCCGGATGCTTTCGCCTTGCTCTATCTTGGAGTCCTGCGAGTTTCGCTTTGCTGCCCCGGTTCATTTTGGAGATACCATCACGGCGACCGCGGAGGTCAAGGAGAAAGACCCTGGTGCGGCGCGCATCAGGCTCCGGGTGGTGTGCACCAACCAGAGAGACGAGGTCGTTCTCGAGGGTAGCGCGGTGCAGGTGATGGTGGGACGAGGAAAGTAGACCTCACACCCTAACGAGATCCAGACTGGGGGTATTGGAGGATCATGGCGAAACCGCTGTTGACCCCGCACGATGCTGCCGCGCTGCTCCGAGATGGGGATACTCTGGCCATCGATGGCTCGGGAGGTGGTCTGGTTGAGCCCGACTCCTTGATCGCTGCGCTGAGCAGGCGATTCAAGCAGACCGGGCATCCCCGGGATCTGACCGTGATCCATTCCACGGGGATCGGGGACCGTGCAAGTCGGGGCGTCTCCCTGCTGGCATTGGAGGGGCTATGCCGTCGAGTGATCGGCGGGCACTGGGGACAAGCACCGGAGATGGCTCGTTTAGCGGCAGAGAACAAGATAGAGGCCTACTGCTTCCCTCAGGGTATCTTGAATCAGCTTTATCGGGAGATCGCGGCGGGAAGGCCGGGTGTCATCACCCATGTGGGCCTCGGCACCTTTGTGGATCCTCGACTGGAGGGTGGCAAGCTCAATTCGGTCACTAGGGAGGATCTGGTGGAGGTGGTCACCCTGGGTGGCCGGGAGTGGCTGTTCTACAAGGCTCTGCCCGTCGACATGGCTTGGATTCGAGGAACCAGTGCCGATGAGGACGGCTACATTTCCCAGGAGCAGGAGGCAGCGACCCTGGGGGCGCTCGCGGTCGCGCAGGCGGCTCGAAATTCCGGAGGGATCGTAGTTGCCCAGGTGAAGCGATTGGCCGTAGCCGGTTCGCTCCCAGCCAAGTCGATAGAGGTGCCGGGGCCGATGGTCGATGCCATAGTGGTTCACGACGCTCAGTGGCAAACCTACGAGGCCGAGTACAACCCTGCCTTCTGTGGCGAGCTTCGCGTTCCGCTTCAGAGGATCAAGTCCCTGCCATTCGACGTGCGCAAGATCGTCGCGCGGCGGGCAGCCGCGGAGATCATGCCGGGGGCTCTACTGAACCTGGGTGTCGGAATGCCCGACGGCGTGGCGGCTGTAGCAGCCGAAGAAGGGGTCAGCGAGATGTTCACCCTGACGGTCGAGCAGGGGGGTTACGGCGGCATTCCCGCGCCGGGGATAATCTTCGGGGCGGTGTCTAACCCCAGGGCCGTCATCGATGGACCATCCCAGTTCGACTTCTACGATGGTGGCGGGCTGGATCTCACCTGCCTTGGGATGGCGCAGGCAGACCGCAACGGGAACGTCAACGTCAGCAAGTTTGGCTCGACCATTATGGGGACAGGCGGCTTCGTCGACATTTCACAAGGATCGAAGTCGGTGGTGTTCTGTGCGACCTTCACGGCTGGCGGATTGGAGATCGAGATCCATGACCGGCAGTTGCGGATAGTCAGGGAAGGGAAGCACAAGAAGTTCTTGCGCCGGGTCGACCAAGTTAGCTTCTCAGGCGATACCGCGCGAAGCCGAGGGCAACGCGTGCTGTACATAACGGAGCGAGCGGTAATGGAGATGAAGCCGGAGGGTCTTTCGGTTACGGAGGTCGCTCCAGGCATCGATTTGCAGCGGGATGTGCTCGGATTGATGGAGTTCGAACCCATGGTCTCGCCGAATCTGAAGTTGATGGATGCCAGGTTGTTCGACCCGGCTCCCATGGGGCTTGCGGCCGATCTTCATGCGAAGGGTAGTGCCGACATGAGACCACAGTTGCGCCAGCGAATGGCCAGAGTCCAGGGGGTTCTGGAGTGATCCTGCATAAATCCATGGATGACTTGAAGGTCGGCGACGCTGCCTTCTTCTCGAAGACGGTAACCGAGGCCGATGCGCTGCTGTATGTTGGCGCTACAGGCGATTTCAGCCCGATACACATAGACGAACAGTACTCCCAAGGGACGAGGTTTGGCCATCGAATAGCGCCGGGGATCATGGTCGCCGGCATGATCACGGCGGTGCTGGGCAATGACCTGGTGGGCTGCGAGCCCATCTCCGTCGCCGACGAGTTCCAGTTCAAAGCTCCAGTCTACTATGGCGACACGATAACGGCCGAGATGCGGATCGTGGAGAAGATGCCGGAGAAGAGGGTTCTGAGACTAGAGGCAACTTGCACCAATCAGGACGGCTTGGTGGTTCTTACAGCCAGGGCCGTGATGGTTTTCCCGAAGCCCGTCCCCGTAGCAGAAAGCGACGAAGCAAAAGGGTAGGAGGAACCTAATGCACGTTGTGGTGTGCATCAACCATATTCCAGATCCAGAGGCTCCCGCGAGGCAGTTCAAGCTGGACGAACAGTCCAACCGGCCCTTGTTAGAACGGGTGAGCCGCGTCATCGGTCCTTTCGACGAGAACGCGTTGGAGACTGGGTTGCAGCTCAAGGATGGTGTGGGGGCCAAGGTTACCGCGGTGACCGTGGGGCCGGCTTCCAACGTGGAGGCGCTGCGTCGCGCCCTCGCGACTCGCTGTGACGCTGCCGTTCTGGTGAAAGAGGAGCGAGCCACAGAGTTGGACTCGATGGGCGTGGCCCGGGTGTTGAGTGGAGCAATAGCCAGGCTGGGCGATGTGAACTTAGTTCTGTGTGGCCGCCAAGTGGGTGATTGGGATAGCGGCCAGGTCGGCCAGCTCCTTGCTGAGGAGTTGAAGTGGCCGTGCGCCACACTGGCTCGGGACCTCAAGCCCGTTGGAGGCCAATCGGTGCGGCTGACGAAGGAGGTTCCAGGCGGCACCGCGATGGTCGAGACCCCGTTGCCGGCAGTGGTGACGGTCACCAACGCTCCAACCAATCAGCTTCGAATTCCGAAGGTCAAGGACGTGATGGCTGCTCACCGAGTTCCGATCACCACCTGGAGCGCTGCTGATCTTGGTGTTGACACGGCCAACCTTGTCCGTGGTCGTCGAGTGGAGTTGCTCCGGATGTTCATCCCCGAGAGTAGCGGCCAGGTGGAGTGGATCCAGGGTGACACCGACGAAGATCTAGCCGAGAAGCTGGCGAAACGGATCTTGGGCATGAAGGTTCTGTAGTTCGCCCTCGGATACCAAGATGTTGCTGAGGAGAGTCTCATGCATTTTCTCGTGGTGGCTTTGCCAACTGGAGCACAGCTTCCCTCTGCTGCGAAGGAGTTGACCGGCGGCGCCAAGCGGCTTGCCTCATCCTCGGCGGGTACGGTGTCGGTGGCTATCCTAGGTAGGGGCGTGGCTGAAGCCTCCCGGGAGGCGGTGGCCTTCGGGGCAGACAGGGTCTACGTCGTGGACGACGATGCCCTCTCGAACTACGACGCAGAGTCCTACCTGATGGCGCTGGTGGCCGTCGTTGGTGAGAGTGGTGCCAGCGTAGTGCTCTTTGCCGCCGATGCCTTCACTTCCGAGATCGCGCCTCGTCTCGCGCATCGATTGGGGAGCGGTGCGGTTACCGGGTGCGCGGGCATCCACCTGTCCCGAGAGGGCCAGCTTTCCTTTACTTGCTCTGTATATGGAGGCAAGGCGATGGCGGAAATCGCTGTGCGCGGTCTGCCGCAAGTCGCAACCGTTGCGGCAGGGACTCTGGAGGCTCTGGCGCCGGACTATTCCCGGGAGGTGGCTGTTAAATGGATAGGGCTTCCGGCTGGTGCCGAGGCGCGAGGACCGAAGGTGCTGGAACTGCGGAAGGAGGAGGCTGAAGGGGCCCGCTTGGAAGATGCTAAGGTCGTTGTTGCGGGTGGCCGTGGTCTGAGCGAGGCCGGCAACTTCAGCTATCTGGAGGAACTGGCGCGGGTGGTTGGCGGAGCTGTCGCTGCCTCCAGACCGGCTGTCGATGCCGGCTGGGTACCTCCGAGGATGCAGGTGGGGCAGACGGGGAAAACTGTCTCACCCGATCTATACATTGCCGTGGCCATTTCCGGCGCGAGTCAGCACCTCGCTGGGATGAACCGATCGAAGCACATCGTGGTAATCAACAAAGATCCGGATGCGCCCTTCTTCAAAGTGGCGGAGCTCGGTGCCGTAGCCGACTACAAGAAGGTCGTGCCGTTGCTGACGGAGAAGCTGAAAACCCTAAGGAGCTAGCTGCCGGTGCCGACTGACTATGGGGACACGGAGGACACGGAAACCTCTCGGAGGTCTGCACGCTCTCGGTGTCTCCATGATCTCTAAGACGCTGATCGGGTAGCTCGCTCCATCAGTTCGGCCAGGTCGAGGACTGGGGTATCACTCTCAGTGCCCCGGACATTCACCCCGTCGCTCAACATGATCATGCAAAAGGGGCAGGAGCTGGCTATGGCCGAGGGTTTCAGGGAGAGCAGCTGGTTGGCACGCCGGTGGTTGATCCGCTCCCCCTGAGTCTCCTCGAACCAGAGGTGCCCACTACCGCCTCCACAGCAGAAGGTCTCCTCTTTCCTCTTCTCGGCTTCGATCAGCCTAGTCCCTCGCAGAGATGCCAGGATCCTTCTGGGCGCTTCCGTTACCTGGTTGTACCGGGCGAGGTAGCAAGAGTCGTGGAAGGTGACGCTCTCCACCGTCGGTTGGGAGGGCTTCAGCTTCCCCTGGTGCAGAAGGTTGTCGATGAGCTGGGTGTGGTGGAAGACCTCGAACCTTCCGCCGAACTGCGGATACTCGTTCTTTAGTGTGTTAAAGCAATGCGGGCAGGTGGTTACGATCTTCTTGATGCCATATCGATTCAACGTTTCGATATTGGCTTGCGCCATCGTCTGGTACAGATACTCGTTGCCGATGCGGCGGGCGACATCACCGGTACATTTCTCCTCCTCGCCGAGGATTGCGAAATCTACCTCTCCGCGTTGTAGCAGCTTCGCAAAGGCCTGTGCCACCCGCTGGTTGCGATCATCGAAGGCGGCCGCGCATCCCACCCAGTACAGCCACTCCGCTGGTCCCGACTCTCCCACGATCTTGACGTTCAATCCCTCACACCAATCGGTTCGGGAGGCGGTGGTGCCCCGGAACGGGTGTCCTCGGACCTCTATGCTGGTCAGGGCTTCCTGCATCAGATCAGGGTATTCGACTTGTTCCATGACCAGGTAGCGGCGCAACTCCACTATGGTGGGCACGTGCTCGACGTAGACCGGGCATTGCACCATGCAGCTCCCGCAGGTGACGCAGCTCCAGAGGGCCTCCGGGCCTACGGCCGTTACGGTTGGTGCTTCGCCGAATCCCTTCGGTTTTGCCCTGGAGACTAGCAGGGCGAGGTTTGCCAGGCCGGTAGACGCCAGCGGGCCCTTGGAGCGGTACAGTTGGTTCCGAAGGTCGAGAACCAGGGCCTTGGGAGAGAGGGGCTGACCGGCGTCGTAGGCGGGACAGGCTTCCTGGCAGCGGCCGCATTCCGTGCAGGCGAGGGTATCCAGCAGCTGTTTCCAGGTAAGATCCTCGAATTTGGGTGCGCCCAGAGTCTCCGCCGACTCGATGTCAATGGATTTCAGAACTCCCTTCGGACCGAGCGACTGGAAGAAGATGTTGGTTGGGGAGAGCAGCAAATGGCGCAGCTTAGAGTATGGGATCCAGGCGATGAAGGTGAAAGCAAGGAGCAGGTGAAACCACCACAGAAAGCGGTGAGCGGTGGTCAGGGCGATCGTGGCAACTCCCAAGTCCTGCAGCATCCGCGCGACAGCTTGACCCACGGGCGACCAGCTTGCCGAGGGGTCATCGGTAGCGGCGAGGCGGAGACCTTCCAGCAGGAAGCCTGTCACCAGAATGGAGAGGAGGAGCCCCAATATCAGCCCATCGTCCGGTTGCGTTCGGTGGCGAGGAGGACTGAGAAGCCGGTCCGGCCGAAGAGCGTATCTCTTCAGAATTGCCATCAGCAAGCCGGCAATTCCCAGGAGCCCCGCCACATCCAGGGTCAGCGATTGGAAATACAGGTAGAAGCTACCCCGCATGAGAGGAATTCCCAGGTCAGCCTGCAGAAAGACCACAACTGTTCCAAAGAAAAGGAGGATGAAAGCCCAGAAGAAGAGGAGGTGCATAGCGCCGGAATAGCCATCGCGGAGGCTTCGGACCTGGGCGAGGGCTTCCCGAACAACGGCTGTCCAACGCTCTCTGGGCTGACCGAAGCGGTTGTCCGGCTTGCCCAGGGATATGAGCCGGTAGTGGTGGTACGCTCCGTATCCGAACAGCGCCATCGATGCCGCGAAAAGGAGGTACATGACCCAGATGTCTTGAATATTCCAGTAGATCTCCCGGGTTGCCATGGCGTCTTGTCTCCTCGCGACGAGACCGTCTATTGGCTCTGTTCCAGGGTTGATCCACGCACCAGGAGGTTGCCCTTGATGAGCACTGAGACTCGATCCGAATAGTTCTCTTTCAGTTGTCTGAGGACCAACTCTGCTGCCAACTGACCCATCCGGTGCATGGAAAGGTGGATGGTTGTCAAGGGCGGATCGGTTTGCGCTGCAGCGGGAATGCCGTTAAAGCCGACGATGGCCAGGTCCTGAGGGATTCGGAGCCCCTGCCGTTTGGCCTCTCGCAGGACTCCCATGGCCATCTGATCGTTGGCCGCGAAGAGGGCGGAGGGAGGCTGAGGAAGCTTCAGCAGTTGATCGACCGCGGCGGCGCCGCTCTCCAGGGTGAAATCTCCTTCCGCTACCAGTTTCTCGTCAACGGGCAGGCCATGTTGGTTCATAGCCTTCCGGAATCCTTCGAGCCTATCGATGGCCGTGGATGCGTTGGGGGGGCCGCTGACGAAGGCGATCCGGCGATGTCCCAGCTCGATCAAGTGGGAGGTCGCGTCTATTGCTCCCTGGACGTTGTCGATCAGCACGGAAGAACTGGGGAGTTCGTGCCTGCCGATAGCGACGACTGGGGCGGGGTATCTGGCAAGGTCCTTGAGATGGTCCTCGCGATCGATGGCCGAGCCGAGGAGGATAATGCCCGCTCGCATGGCGTGCAGCTCTTCGACGTACCTTCGTTCCTTGGTCGGGTTGCGGTCGGTGTTGCAGAGGACCACCAGGTAGCCATGCTGGCTGGACAGGTCTTCAATGCCCCGAGCGATCTCAACAAAGTATGGGTCTCGAACGTCGGGTACCAACAGCCCGATGAGTCTGAACTCCCGCTTGGATAGACCCCGGGCAAAGGCGTTGGGGACGAAGTTCAGCTTGTTGGCTGCTTGCAACACCCGCTGCCGCACCTCCGTGGCGACAGGGTGGTCGCTGCCGCTCAAAACGCGGGAAGCGGTTGTGACCGAAACCCCAGCTTGGCGCGCGACATCTCGAATGGTAGGGTTCATGATCTTTCCTGGTCTGATTGGAGTGTTCTGCAACTGCCGGCCACGGTGCCATGCAGGGGAACCGTGGCAACCGGTTTCCATGATAAGGGGAGACTGGGATAGCTGTCAAATCCCGCGGAAGAACGACTCGGTTCCAAAGTGTGTTGATGACGGGGAACTTGTCGTCATGCCCTTGACAGTCGCTAAAATGGTGTCTATCGTCATCTCATGGAGAATGCCACCACGTTGTCACCGTCATTGGGAGATCGAATGTCTGTCACTGAACACGGGATGCGGGGTATCGGCTCTGTCCGCTCAGTAGAGAGGGCAATGGAGATCCTGGCCGCTCTATCCAAGGCTGATGGTCCGATGAGCATCACCGAGCTCGCTCGAATGGTGGAGCTACCCTACGCTACAGTGCAGCGGCTCCTGCTGGTTCACGAGAGATTGGGGTTTGTGCAGAAAGATCGGCACCTCTACCGTCTTGGGCCGGGTGTGGTGACGTTGGCCGGCGCCTATCTGGCGGGAGACAGCCTCGTCAGGGTTGCCCAGCCGGTTCTGGACGAACTTGCCCAATTCTCCAAGGAGACCGTGTCGCTGCACGTCAGGCAGGGCTCCGACCGGGTAGTGGTGATGTGGAGGCCAAGCGTGCATCCTCTGGGATACGTGTTCCAGGTCGGACAGCGCCGGCCTTTGCTCCTCGGCGCAGCCGGCTACATCCTGTCCGCGGAGATCCCACCTGGCGAGCTGGATCGACTTCTGACAGAATACGGTGAATTGCGGCTGGCCGACGGTACGGTGCTTTCACAAGATGCCTGGATGGCCAGGTTGGAGCATGCCAGGCGTCAAGGCTTCGCCGTGAGTTGGAGCGACAGCATCTCGGGGTCGGTGACGGTCGCAGCTCCCGTTCGGAAGTCCGGCAACGAAGTCATCGCCGCGGTGGCCATCTCGGCGGCGCAGTATCGAATGACCGCCGAGAAGGTGGAGGAATTCGCTCTCGCGGTTCGGCAGGCTGCTCAGGAGATCGCCAGGCTGCACCTGCGTGCCTGACTACGGCCCCCATCAAGCGGCAGTAGAAGGCCTCCGGCATGCCAACGGGTGCGTCACACGATCGTAGTCTAGCGTAGGGCGGGGCGCTCTGCCCCGCCGCTCGACTCCATACTAAACGGAGTCGCGAGACTAAGATGTTTTCCGACCGGGACCCTCCATCCAGCCAAGTCCCTCGACCGCCCCCCGATGGTCTCCATCTCCTATCGTGAACTTTCCCTCTAACTTTCTACGGGGTAGCGATTTCGTTCTGCAGCAGCCGACCCCACAAGCCTCCCCCTCCGATCTGGTGGAGATCTCTACCTCGCGTTGCTGGTTCTGACTCAAGCCAACTCTCCTCGTACCTTAACTGCACGAACATTTTCCCTGAGCAGTGACACGTGAGCCACAAACGCTTGACAGCGCCGCTGCCAGGCTGTAGATTCGTGAAACGGTGAGTATCATCATCACGTGATGTATTTGTTCAATATGGCGCAATCGAGTTGCGGTGGCTCCTGGAGTGGGGTGAGACGAAAGCTTGGGGGCAAGACCCTGATCGAGGGTTGGTAACGAACTCGTGCAAATACGAGGTGATCACATGGCGCGACAGGCTATAGTCATCGATCCAAGAGACAGCATCGCTGTGGCCGTAGCAGATCTGGCCGCGGGACAGAAGTGCTCGGTGCAGGTGGGTGAGACTGCTCACGAGGTCGTGTTGCTGGAGAGGATCCCCCTGGGGCACAAGTTTGCCCTCTACAGGATCCCCAAGGGCTCCAGCGTGTTCAAGTACGGTGAGGTTATCGGCGAGAGCACGGCAGACATAGAGCCTGGCGCCTGGGTCCACCTTCACAACCTGGCTAGCCGCCGAGGCTACGAACGATGAGAGCAAGCAGCGAAGTTGGTTTCTGGGGATACGCGCGTCCGGACGGACGCGTGGGGGTTCGCAATCATGTTGCCGTGATCCCGTCGGTGTTCTGCGCCTCCGGTGTCGCGAGGCGGATCGCATCGCAGATCGAAGGGGCCGTGGCCGTCGAGCATTCGGTCGGGTGCAGCCAGGTGGGCTTCGACCTGGAGATCACCGCGAGGATACTCAAGAACCTGGGCAAGCATCCCAACGTCGGCGCGGTGTTGGTGGTCGGCCTGGGTTGCGAGAGGCTGAGGGCGGTCGAGTTGGCCGAGGAGATCGCCAAGTCGGGTAAGCCGGTGGAGATGTGCACGATCCAGGACAGTGGAGGCAGCCTGAAGGCCATCGAGACCGGTAGCTCGATCGCGAGGAAACTGGTGAAATCGGTCGCCACGATACGTCGTGAAAGGTTCGGGTTGGAGCAGCTAGCCATCGCCACCGAGTGTGGCGGGACCGATGCCTTCTCGGGGATCGTGGCCAATCCCTCGGTTGGCATCGCGTCGGACATGGTGGTCGCCGCTGGCGGCACCGTGATGCTCTCCGAGATTACCGAACTCCTCGGTACCGAGCGTCTGTTGGCCGCGAGAGCCATCAACAAGGAGGTAGCCGATCAGATCTACCGGGTGATCGGACTCACCGAGAGCATTCTCACCCGTGAAACCAGCAGCGATCGATCGGGCAGACGTCGGGCTCTGATCTCGCCAGGAAACATGGATGGTGGCGTGACGACGGTGGTTGAGAAGAGCTTGGGCGGGGCGAAGAAGGCCGGAAGCTCTCCTTTTGTGGGGGTCCTGAAGTATGGCGAAGTCTACGAAAAGCATGGTCTTCACCTGATGGACACGCCAGGTCAGGATGGGGAGTCCACCACGGGCATGGTGGCAGGAGGCTGTCAGATAGTCCTCTTCACCACCGGACGAGGCACTCCCACCGGCCATCCTATCGCCCCCGTCATCAAAATCACCGGCAACTCTGGCGCTTATCGGCGGCTATTCGATAACATCGATATCAACGTTGGCTCGGTGGTCGATGGTCTCAACACGTTGGAAGAGGCCGGAGGCGAGATCTTCCAGGAGTTGCTGGCTGTTGCCAGCGGAAAGCTCACCAAGGCGGAGGCCCTCGGCCATGACGAGCTGATGACCGTGTGGCGGCCCTCCTCCGAACACAGTGTCGCCTACGGTTGTGGTGAATGGGCCTGAGATCAATTGGTTCTGCCCCGGCGCGGTCGCGCGAGGGCTGGGTCAGTCGATTGAATTGACCGGGTAAGGAGCGCGACCCCTCTGTTACCCCGCTATCTGGGGAAAGGATTCATGTCCCGGAATGGCCGCCTCATGTGCCGAGGCATGCGCGGTGCCTGGAAATTCAAAGCAGTAGATATCGCTAAGCGAGAGCAGTTGGAGGTGAGAGTTCGATGCGTCTGGCGACCTTGCGAGAGACCGATGGCCAGAATGTGAAGGAGGAAGCCGCGGTAGTCACGAGCAGAGGGCTTGTGCCGGTGAGGGAGATCAATGCCCACCTGGGAAAGGTGTGGCCCACGGAGCTGTATCGCCTGATCCATCAGGGGCTCAGTTCGCTCCTTCTGGAGGATGCCGAGAGAACGCCGATAGCGCTTTCCCCATCGCAGGTTCAGTTCGGTCCCCTGTACCGCCATCCTCGGAAGATATGGGGGATCGGCCTCAACTATAGGGAGCATGCGCAGGATCTGAGCGCGACCTTTCCGAGCGAGCCGGCCAGCTTTATGAAAGGGGACCAGACCATCATCGGCCCAGGCGATCACGTTCTGCTACCGATCCAGTCGGAACGGGTGACTGCCGAGGCGGAGTTGGGTGTCGTAATCGGTAGGACCTGCCGGAACGTATCCCAGGATGAAGTCCTTTCCTACGTCGCCGGTGTGTGTTTGGTGCTGGATATGACGGCTGAGGACATGGTCTTGAAGAACCCACGCTACCTCACCAGGGCGAAGAATTTCGATACCTTCTTCTCCTTCGGACCGGAGTTGATCACATTGGATGAGATACCGGACCTGTTGAGTCTGAGAGTTGGCACATACCTGAATGGCGCCCTCCATCGGGAGAACGTCGTGTCCAATATGGCCTTCACCCCTGACTACCTGGTCTCCTTTCACTCGCATGTGGCCACGCTCTATCCAGGCGACATAATCAGCACCGGTACGCCTGGAGCGGTGCTGATTCGGGGCGGAGACGTCGCCGAGTGCCGAATCGAGACTCTCGGCGAGTTGAAAAACCCGGTCCGCGGTATGAACTGACGGTCAAACTCTTCGCGAGGAACGAACAGTCGGCCATCTTGCACACAGGCCTTAGTGTCAGCGTCCCATGCATCTTGACGGCGCAATGGTGGCACCGCTATTGGCACAAATGCACGAGAGCGAAGAACGCAACTGTGTGCAATCTGGCCGTTGTCCGTTCCTCTCCCAGGGCGGCAACATGTCCTAACATTTTTCAATGGAAAGGAATGTTATGGACAAGATAA
>DAHXJB010000020.1:0-3928 GCA_027372455.1 Chloroflexota bacterium
CCCCTGGTCGCGACAGCCCCCCAAAGGGGAATACGAGGTCACCGAGACGGTCGTGCAGCGCACCGCACGCTTCTTCCATAGGTGATAGTATCGGGTTCCAGAAGGCTGGCGGAGCGAACAAGGTGGTAGTAACGACTTCAGTCGTTCGTCCTTGTCCGAGATCACGAGATACCAACGACTAAAGTCGTCACTACGAGGCGTACGCCTCTCCCCTTGGGAGAGGCCGGCCGAGCGAAGCGAGGGCGGGTGAGGGCTGGCGCGACGCTCTCGAACAGTCAGCCCTCACCCTGACCCTCTCCCAAGGGGAGAGGGAGTCAAGCACTCAGCACTGATAGGACGTACAGCGGTGACCGAAAAGATCCTGTTCCGCAATATGGGGATCCCGAACTCCTGGGATATCGACGTGTATGAGTCCCGGGGGGGCTATGAGGGGATGAGGAAGGCCTTCGAGCATACCCCGGCCGAGGTCATAGAGATCGTAAAGGCTTCCGGTCTGCGCGGCCGCGGCGGCGCGGGTTTCCCCGCGGGTATGAAGTGGAGCTTTGTTCCCAAGGATCCCGGGCTGCAGCGGTATCTGACCTGCAACTGTGACGAGAGCGAGCCGGGCACCTTCAAGGATCGACAGTTGGTGGAGAACGACCCCCATCAACTGATCGAAGGGGTCATCATCGCGTGCTACGCCTTCGACGCCTCCAAGGCCTTTATTTACATAAGAGGCGAGCTGGCCTTTGGCGCGAAGAGGCTGGAGCGAGCCATCTCCCAGGCCCGCGAGAAGGGATATCTGGGAAGGAACATCCTGGGGTCCGGCTTTTCTCTGGACCTGGTGCTATCCAGGGGGGCAGGGGCCTACATCTGCGGTGAGGAGACCGCGCTGCTGGAGTCGCTGGAGGGTAATCGCCCAATGCCCCGTTCCAGGCCACCGTTCCCGGCAGTGGTGGGACTCTACGGCAAGCCCACGGTGATCAATAACGTGGAGACCTTGTCGAACGTACCCCACATTCTGAAGAACGGTGCTGAGTGGTACAACAGCATAGGCATGCCGCCGCGGAACACGGGGACAAAGATCTACTGCTTGAGCGGTCGGGTGAACAACCCTGGCAACTTCGAGCTGCCCCTTGGCACCACGGCGAGAGAGTTGATTTACGAACATGGCGGCGGGGTGATAGATGGGAAGGCGATCAAGGCCTTCATCCCGGGTGGCACGTCGGCTCCCATGCTCGGTCCTGACATGCTCGACCTGAAACTGGATTTCGACTCCGTGGCTCAGGCGGGTTCCATGTTGGGCTCGGCTGCCGTGATCGTTATGGACGAGACGGTGTGCATACCCCATGCGGTGGCGCGGATGGTGGAGTTCTACGAACACGAGTCCTGTGGCAAGTGCACTCCATGCCGCGAAGGGGTTCGTTGGTTGAGCAAGATCCTTCACAGGATAGTGAACGGCCAGGGCCGGGAGGAAGATATCGATCTGCTGCTGGATGTGTGCGACAACATCGCCGGCGGCAAGACGCTGTGCGGTCTCGGCGATGCGGCGACGAACCCCGTGAGAAGCGGGCTCAAGCTTTTCCGGGAGGAGTTCGAGTACCACATCCGTCACGGCCGATGCATGGTAGGAAACGAGGTCCTGAGTGCTGAGTCCTGAGTGCTGGAAATCAGCGATCAACTCAGCACCTGGCACGCAGCACTTAGTGCGTCGTTCCTTAAGTGGGGTACGGGGACAACCTCCCCACACGTCACCCCCGCCTCCCTTCGTCACCCCCGCGAAAGCGGGGGTCCAGGTCACTACCTCACGGAGCGGACCCTGGATGCCCGCTTGCGCGGGCATGACGGTGATCGCGACTTCACGGTATTTAGGGAACGACGCACTTAGCACTTGGTAGGGGAGCGCAGGTTGGCTGATCTGGTAAAGGTAACTATAGACGGACGCGAGGCGCTGGTACCAAAGGGCACACTGGTCACCGACGCAGCCAAGCAGGTGGGTATTCAGATCCCTGTCTTCTGCTACCACGAGAAGATGCATCCCGTGGGTGCTTGCCGTATGTGCCTGGTCGAGATCGAGAAGGTCCCGCGGTTGCAAACGGCCTGCACGACCCCGGTCACGGATGGGATGGTAGTTAGGACCACCACTCCGGCAGTGGAGAAGGCGCGTAAGGGGGTCCTGGAGTTCCTGCTGACCAACCATCCCCTGGACTGCCCCGTGTGTGATAAAGGGGGAGAGTGTCCTCTCCAGGACACTACATTCAGCTACGCATCCGATAAGTCTCGCTTCGGAGAGGAGAAGCGACACTTCGAGAAGCCGGTGAGGCTCAGTTCGCTGATCGTTCTGGATCGTGAGCGCTGCATCATGTGCACCCGCTGCGTCCGCTTTCAGCGAGAGATCGCCGGGGACGAGACCCTGACCCTGATCAACCGGGGTTCCCGCAGCTTCGTCGGCGTTATGCCGGGACGAGTTTTCGACTCGCCCTTCTCGGGCAACACGATCGAGTTGTGTCCGGTTGGCGCCCTGACCAGCGCGCAGTTCCGCTTCAAAGCGCGATCCTGGGAGTTGAAGAAGACCCCGAGCGTGTGCAGCCAGTGCGGCGTGGGGTGCAACATCAAGGTGGAGTCCCGCAACGATGTGGTTCTGCGGCTGACTTCGCGCGAGAACCCAGACGTGGACGATGGCTGGCTCTGCGATCGAGGACGCTTCACCTATCAGTTCCTCAACGATCCTGGCCGGCTGGTAACCCCGCTGATCCGTAAGGGCGGGACGCTGACGCCGGCAACCTGGGATGAGGCTCTGGAGGCGGTGGCGCGGCAGCTCAACCAGCTGAGGCTCGCCAAGGGAGGTAAGACCCTTGGTGGAATGATCTCTCCATCGGCTACCAACGAGGAGATGTATCTCTTCCAGAAACTGTTCAGGGCCATACTGGGCAGTAACAATCTCGATTACGGCGTGCATGGCACTTACACTCGGCCGGAAACCGGACCTGATGCTGCGACAGGCGCGATCGCGGAGCTGGAGTCGGCGGAGGTGATCCTTCTGGCCAACGCCGGCCTGATCACTGCACAGCCTGTGTTGGATCTGCGAGTGAAGAAGGCGGTCAGGGAAAGGCACGCCAACCTGGTGAACGTAGGGTCAGCGGAGACGGACCTCGCCAAGCTGAGCGGCAGATGGCTTCGGACCGGGGAGGGTTCCGAGACCGCGGTGGTCAGCGGGATAATCCGGCTGATCCTCGCCGAGAACCTCCTGGGAGAGGTTGCCGAGGCGCGGTTGGGCGATCGGTACGACGCGATAGCGCGGGCTGTGTCCCCATTCTCGCTGGAGAAGGTTCAGGAGATCGCCGGTGTGGCGCCCGAGGCCGTGAGATCGGTGGCCGAGTTACTGGTATCTACCTCCAAGGTGGCCATCCTATTCCCGCGGCCACTTCCTGGGGAACCTGCCGGATTGCAGGAGGCCTGCGGCCGGCTGGCCGCTCTTGCGGGGTGCGGACTGGGCCAGGGCGGTGGGCTATATCCATTGGGAACGGACAGCAACTCGCAGGGCGCCATCGACATGGGTTTGACGCCGGGTGTGTTGCCGGGGCAGCAGCCGTTCATGCCTGAAGTGCTGGATAAACTGGAGAGGGTCTGGGGGGTTCGGCCGGCGGTCGAGCCCGGTCTGACCGGTCAGCAGATGGTGGACGCGGCTACTGATGGGCGTTTGAGTGCCCTGTTCCTGGTGGGGCTCGACCCGGCAGGGCAGGAGGGTGCCGGCCGGGTGAAGGATGCCCTCTCCCATCTGGATCTGCTGGTTGTGCAGGACCTCTTCATGACTGAGACGGCTCAGATGGCCGACGTGGTGCTGCCCGCGGCCGCCTTCGCTGAAAAGGATGGCAGCTTCACCAGCCTGGAGCGTCGCGTGCAGCGATTTCAGGCGGCGGTGGGCGCACCCGGCGAGGCGAAATCCGCC
>DAHXJB010000041.1:0-1562 GCA_027372455.1 Chloroflexota bacterium
AGGCGGGAGCGCTGGGGTACCTGCTGAAGGATTCCGGTCCGGAAGAGTTGGTGCAGGCCATCCACCAGGTGTATCAGGGGCAGCCTTCCCTCCATCCAACCATCGCCCGCAAGCTGCTGCAGGAGCTGTCGAGTCCGGCAACAAGGGCAGTCGCACCCGATCCCCTGACGGAGCGGGAGCTGGAGGTGCTGCGGCTGGTGGCCAAAGGAGAGAGCAATCGGCAGATCGCCGAGGACATGGTGATCAGCGAGGCAACGGTGCGCACCCACGTCAGCAACATTCTGGGCAAGCTACACCTGGCCAGCCGCACCGAGGCCGCCCTCTATGCGCTGCGGGAGGGGATAGCCACCCTGGAGAACATCAGCGAGTAGCGCGACACACCCCGGACCCCAGAGGACACCCTGGAAGCTCGGGGTGTGTCCTTACCAGATGGTGGCGAGGCGAGCCTTGAGGTGACAAAGGGAACGACGGGCTCTATCGATGCAGGCTCACGGTACAGGCAAAGGAACTTACTCGATCGGTTGGGACTGCAGAATGTCCAGGAACTCGCGAGGGCTCACTATGGCCACCTTCTGATAGTGACCGAGTCTCTGGAGCTTGGCGTCGCCGGTGACCAGGTAGTCGGCGCCGGCCGAGATGGCGGTGGCCAGGATTAGGTCGTCTTCGGGGTGGGTGGCCACGCCATGGACCTCATGGCTCATGAGGGTGCAGGGGGTCTCGTGCTCCAGCAGATCGCGCAGGCGGGCTATGTCAGCTGAGCTGATGTGGTACTTGCGCCTGATCCGGTCCCGACCGAGGGTGGTCAGGACCTCGGCGATAATGACGGAGCTGGTGGCGAGAGTAAACTGCTGCGCTCGGGCGGCCTCCAGGACGCGGTTTGGGACCCCCCGCGGCTCAAGGATCGCCGAGACGATGGTGTTGGTATCGAGCACGGCAACGATCATCAGTCGTGTCTAAGACGCCTTCCGCTCTCGTTTCTCCCTTCGCATGGCGGCGATTTCCTCGGCGACGTCCCGCTCCACCTCCTCGGGCGCCTTGTCGAGGTTGCGACTCCGGATCTCGTCGACCACCTGGAATCGCTCCTCCCGCTCCCGATCCAGACGGGTCCAGCGCTCGAAGTCGGCCAGGGATACGATGGCCACGACGGGGATCCCACCCTTGTCCACGATGATGCGGGCCTGGCGGTTGTATACCTGCCTCATGAGCTGGCCGAGCTTCTGTCGGGCCTCGGCGGCTGGAACTGTCTGAGTCATGATCTCCTTGCCCACCACCCTATCTCCTCTTGGTGAGTTTTGTACAATATACATTAAGACTGCTCAAGAGTCAACTCGGAGCCGATTCGGTGGATCAGGACTTTTCACCGGCCGGTGAATCGGGCCGCAAGCGTGTACCAGGAGATCCCCCTACAACATTAGTCGTAGATCCCCTACGCGCAACCGATGAAAAGGACCGCCGATTTCGGCGGTCCTTTTCTCGTACCACTGAATCCATTGTTTGGTCGATCACGTCCGAGACCCCCCCCGCTACATTAGCCCGAAAGAGTTGTGGAAGTTGAGCGAAGG
>DAHXJB010000044.1:0-12477 GCA_027372455.1 Chloroflexota bacterium
CAAGTCTTACCTCCTCCCTCCAAGAAGTCCACAGGGCTTGGCGGTTGGACCACTTAGTATCGGCCAACATCGGTCATCGTGACAGAGCGTCAAAGCCGGGTAGAGCCGGCAAGGCTTTCCATCGATCAAAGAAACCCAGCAGGAGGCAAGAAGCGTTGCGTTATGCACTCTCTCTTCTAGCAGTTCTCCTCCTCGCGGCGACCGCTTGCGGTCAGGTGGCAGAGAAGGCAACCGAGAAGGCGGTGGAGCAGGCCACAGGGGTTCAGGTAAACCAGAAGGGCGATTCCGTCACCATCAAGGGCCAGAATGGAGAGACCGTCAGCATTGGCTCTCAGATCCCCGATGAACTGAAAAGCTTCCCCGTTCCGCAAGGGTTCAAGGCGGATGCCAGCTCAGGTGGATCCCTGACCCAGGGTAAGGACAAGACCTCTGTGGCATCCTGGAGGGGCAAGGGCTCCGTCCAATCGGCCAGCGATTTCTTTAAGAAGTCGATGGTAGACCAGGGGTGGAAACAGGAGTCTGCGATGGATATGGACGATGCTGCCCAACTGAGCTACACGAAGGGAACAAACAGGGCGATTGTGACCATCAATAAGGAAGACGAAGAGGTAACCGTAAATGTGATGTTGAGCAACGCCGGTAGCGGATCGTAGTCGCAAACCTGGATCAATGGCCCCAACGGCGTCCAAGAACGAGCCAAGGGCGACAGGTTCCCCCGGGAGGCGGCTCAATGAAGGGTCCGTTGATCTGAAGCTCCAAGGAGATCGTGACCGAGCAGCGAGCAGCAGGGTGGTTCCCACTGTTCGCTGCTCGCCGGGGTGGGAAGGTCCTACTGTTTTGGTCTTCTGGAGGTTAACGGACGGCTAGTACGAGCCACTCCAGGGATGAACGAAACGTTGGTGCAAGGGGGGCAGAATGTTCATCGCGATAGTTGGTGCAATCCTGATCGTAGCTTGCGTTGTCTTGCTGCTGATGCGCCGATCAAGGCAGGCCAAGCTATTCGAGATCATGAGTACCGAGAGCTCGACCGCGCAGCAGCTGGCCGAGTCCGCGAAGTACGTCGCCGAGCGCATGGGGGAGACCGGTAGCTTCAACAAGATAACCGAGCTCAAGGGGACGATTGGTTGCGACGCCCCTCTGACCTCGGAGATGTCCAAACAGCCCTGCGTGTTCTACTCCACCAGCATCACCCGGGACTACGAGGAGACCTACTGGGAAACCGACTCCCAGACCAAGCAGCAGGTACAGAGGACCAGACGGAACACCGAGAAGGTGGCCGGCACCACGCAGAGTGTCGGCTTTTGGGTTGAGGATCCGACGGGGAAGGTGTCGGTGAACCCGGAGGGGGCCGACGTGGATGCCATGCAGGTGGTGGATCGCTTTCAGCCCGGCGAGTTGGGTGTGGGCAACGGCCTCGTCAATCTGGGGGACTTCACCATCAACATTGGTGGCCTGACGATCGGTCCGAGCGCAAGGACTCGGGTCCTTGGGTATCGGTTCAGGGAGAGCGTGCTCCCACTGGGACGGAAGGTCTACGTATTGGGGGAGGCAACGGATAAGACGGGGCAGCTGGCGGTGGGAATGCCGGGCCAGAAGGGGCATAAGTTTCTCATATCTCTGAAGTCCGAGGAGGAGCTAATCCGCAGCACGGGGTCGGCGATACGGTGGATGCTGGCTAGCGCGATCGGCAGCGGATTGGCTGGACTCGTGCTGATAGTGATGGGGTTGAAGACCCTATGGTGAGCGGCATGCCGGCCGGTACCAAGGTGGTCGGTACGGATACGGTCGACGGCAAACCCACGACGATCTACGAGTACACGAAAGACGGCAACACCGGGAAGTTCTGGATCTGGACGGAGAAGGGGGTACCGCTCAAGGCGGAGATCACCGCGGCGGGGACCAAGGTGGATATGCAGTTCACGAACTACAAGTTCGGGGCGCTGGATGCGGGCCTTTTCGACGTGCCCAAGGACTACACGGTGACGGATGCACCGGCTCTCGGTGGATCGGGCCTCGTTCCGACGCCCGCGACGAAACCGTGATCCGCCGATCAAGCGGCCGATTGGACAAGATGAAATAGGAGAGCGACGAGGGCGGCCTCGCCTGATGATCGAGGTCGCCCTCATCGAGAAGGGGCTCGCGAGAGGGCTTGCTCGAAAGATCGATCAGTTCCTGCCTTGAGGAGGAACGATGTATATGGAGAGCGTAGGGGCGACGGCTATGGTGGGAGCGAGCGCGGCGGCGAACCCATCCGCGGGGATGGTGCTTCCCATGCCGGACTCGCACCTCGTGAAGATACACTGCCTTGGACGATTCGAGGTCTTTAGAGGCGGAGAGCAGATCGAGTACTGGCGAAGGAGCAAGGCGAAGACCCTTCTTAAGTACCTCGTGGCCAGGCGCCAACCGGTACCTCGGGACGTGCTGATCGACCTGTTGTGGCCCGACGGGGACCCCGAGTTGGCGGGGAACAGCCTTCGGGTGGTGCTGCATGCTCTTCGGCAGACGCTTGGGGGTGGACCGAACGAGTGGGTCGTGCTGGAGGGGAACAGCTACCGGCTGCATCCCAGGTCGCCGATATGGGTGGACGTGGAGGAGTTTGAGGCGAACTATGACGCTGGGCGGAGGCTTGAGAGGGGGCAACCCGCCATCGCGATGCGCCATTACGAGGTAGCGGAGAGCCTGTACGGCGACGACTATCTGATCGAGGACATGTATGAGGAGTGGACGATAGCGCGGCGAGAGGAGTTGAAGGAGCAGTACCTGATGGTGCTGGGGAAGCTGGCGGACCACGCGGCGCAGCAGGGGGATCACGAGGGGTGCATCATGCGTTGCCACAAGATCCTGCGGAAGGACCGCTGTCGGGAGGATGCGCACCGGAGGCTGATGCGGAGCTACGCTCGGTTGGGCCAGCGGAGTCAGGCGCTGCACTGGTACAAGGTGTGTGAGGAGACGCTGATGACGGTGCTGGAGCTGAGGCCGGGCGAGCAGACGAGGCTGCTGCATCAGCAGATCCTGGCCGGCACGGCGTTCTAGGGGTCAGTACCAAATGTATTAGGAGGTTGAACCGCCATGAACTCACGCTGGTTTCTACTCACTGCTTTAGCCCTGTTCTTGGTCGTTACCATGAGCGGCTGCGGGTCCTCGGCATCCCCCGCGAGCAGCGCGTCCCCCACGAAGGCCGCTGTCCCACAGCCAACAGCCGCGTCGCAATCCTCCAAGCCGGTCAGCGGATCGTCGCAAGCTGCGTCTGCACCCGACAAGCTGCTCACGGTGGCCGATGTGGAGAAGGTCAGCGGGCTGAGTGGTATCAAGCTGGTGCCCTACGATCCGAGCAAGGGTGCAGGAGGCCAACTCAACTTTGCGCTGCAGGATGGAAGCCTGGTGCTGATAATGAGCACTATGGGCTCCAGCATGTACGACCAGTCGAAGAAGCAGAAGAGTTTTGTCAAAGAGCAGGTCAGCGGCATAGGGGACGACGCCTTCTCGGGACCCGCGGACGACAACACGTGGGCGATCAAGGGGTCGGATGGGCACGCGCTCCAGGTCGCGTTCAATTTCCGCAAGGGAACGCAAGCGGCTTCGCTGGGCACGTTCGTTAAGCCTGAGACTACTCAACTATTCCTAAGCCAGGATCAACTTCGTGAGCTCGCCAAGCTAATGCTCTCAAGAATGTAGCAGCGGCATGCCCGAGAAGTACGCAACCCAATCGTAAATGTAGTGCTTCGACACAGTGAAGGTGATGGTTACGGTCATGCTGAGCGAAGCGAAGCATCTCCACATTCCGCCGAGGAGATCCTTCACTATCGCTCAGGATGACACTGGTCAGAACCATTGTGTCGCCGCAGTAGTACACGGCCACACAGATCCTGACGGGTGTCATCCTGAGTATCCCAGGGTTCCGGGAACCCTGTGCGAAGCACAGAAACTTGAAGTTTCTGAACAGCGTTAGCGAAGGATCTCCAGTGACGAGGAGATGCTTCGCTCCGCTCAGCATGACAGTACTCATCACCTTCACTGTGGTGAAGGAGTAGTTCGACCATGAGATGCACTGGGGGCAGGACGGAGAAGGGGAGAGTCTCTATCCCCCGTCCCATCTCAGGAACAACACCGTTAGTGGAGGGAAGAAAGTGAAGGCTAGTCTGGCCCTGGCAGCAGTCGCTGCCAGGGCGAACGCGGTTGTGTCCGCCGCATGCGGTACTGGCGCCGTCCCGGCAGCATCGTTCACCTCTCAGCCCGCGGCGACACAATCCTCTTCCGGCGCCAGCGCAGGGTCCGCTCCGACCGCCGCACCTGTCAGGCCATCACCGACCGTTGTCGCGCCGGCAGCAACCGTCGCACCGAGGCCAACCGTGGTGCCTACACCCACTACAGCCAGTTCCGCTCTCGCCGATCTCATCGCCAAAGCCAAGGCCCTGGGTGACTATAGCTACGATTACAAGATGAATGCCTCGGGCATGAAGATGGAGGGTAAGGCGTTCGTGAAGGGGACCAAGATCCGCCAGGAGATGCCCGTCATGGGGATGAAGACGGTAACGCTCGTCGATTCCGCGGCCAAGGTTGCCTATACGCTGATGCCGGACCAGAAGATGGCCCTGAAGATGGACCTCAGCAAGCTACAGGGCAACAACTCTTCCCCGACCGACCAGGTGAGCGGCATGCCGGCCAATACCAAAGAGGTGGGCTCGGATGCGGTGGACGGCAAGCCCACGACGATCTACGAGTACACGAAAGACGGCAGCACCGGGAAGTTCTGGATCTGGACGGAGAAGAGGGTACCGCTCAAGGCGGAGATCACCGCGGCGGGGACCAAGGTGGATATGCAGTTCACGAACTACGAGTTCGGGGTTTTGGATGCCAGCCTTTTCGACGTGCCCAAGGACTACACGGTGACGGATGCACCGGCTCTCGGTGGATCGGGCCTCGTTCCGACGCCCGCGACGAAACCGTGATCGGCCGATCAAGCGGGCGATTGGACAAGACGAAATAGGAGAGTTTTTCGCGAGCGTCGTTAGCTACGCCGATTCGGCGGTTACGTCGGACTCAGAATGCCCTCCGTTTGTCGCGGGTGGTTGGCTCACCACGTCAGCCTTGTCGTAGTAAAGGCGCATGAGAGCCTGAGCCAGCTTCTTGGGATCGTGGCGCAGCGGATTCCGAGAATCGATGACGTCGGCCTGGACCACCTCGGTGCCCTCTATATCAGAGCCATCGCCCCGGTAGGCTACCTGGCTCACACGCCACTGGGGCGGCAACTCCGCCCCCAATCGATCGTTCGCCACGACGAAGTGGAAGGGGTTCTCCGGCAGGTGACGCAGCAGCGCCCGCATATGGTCCTGAACCATGAAGTTGTCGGTTTCCCCCCGCTGGGTCGCCACATTGCAGACGTACACCTTCAGGGCCCTGGAGCCCGCCAGCGCCCGAGCCAGATCCTCCACCAACAGGTTGGGCAGCACGCTCGTATAGAGGCTGCCGGGACCCACAACCACCATATCGGCATCCAGGATCGCTCGGATTGCCTCCGGATAGGCGGCCGGGTGCTCGGGTTCCAGATAGACCCTCTTGATGGGCTGGGAACTCTTGGAGATATTTGACTCACCCTCCACCGTGGCCTCGTCCACCAGCTGGGCGCAGAGGGTCAGGTTCTCCAGGGTCGAGGGCAGGATCTGCCCGCGCACAGCCAGAACTCTGCTGGATTCTCGAATCGCTTGCTCAAAGTTCCCTGTGATACCCGACATGGCCACGATGAACAGGTTGCCGAAGCTGTGGCCATCCAGTCCGGACCCTTCGCTAAAGCGGTATTGGAACAGCTTGGTCATCAGAGGCTCCGCATCAGCCAGCGCGACAATGCAGTTGCGGAAATCCCCCGGCGGCAGCACCCCCAACTCCCGACGGAGCCGGCCAGAGCTACCGCCGTCGTCGGCCACCGTCACTATGGCAGCGATATTGGTGGTGTATTCCTTCAGTCCACGGAGCAGGGTGGATAGCCCTGTGCCGCCTCCTATCGCCACGATCTTCGGCCCTCGCTGCCGATGGCGGTGGTTGTACACCATCTCCACCAGGTTGCTGCCACGGCCGTTGGGCATGACGGCGGAGAGCAGCGATTCGTTCAGCCTCCAGAAGGCCACCACCAGCAGCCCGAGTCCACAGGCGACGAAGATGGCGCCGCGGATAGGCCTATCGATGAATTGTAGGGTCAGGGAAGCCACGTAACCTGGGAAAGGCTGGGTACGATACGCTTGGACGAGCAGGTAGGCCAGCCCCAGGCTGACCAGAACGAGGCCCAGGGTCAGCAGCCCGAGCCAACGCTTGATACGCATTCCCGGGTAGAGCCACTTGATAAAGCTCACCTCTATTGTCCTTCCAGGCGAAGCCCATTGGCAGACATCACCATCATTAGACTCCCCTTGAGACCACCATCAGAGTTTCCATCGCTCAAGGAGTTGCCCTGGCCACGACAAAGCTGACCACACTCACCACCAGAGCGGATAGGAACGCGCCCTCGAACCCACTGACTCTCACACCCAGGGGGAACTGCGCCGCCAACCAGAAGACGAAAGCGTTAATGACGAGGGTAAAGAGGCCCAGCGTGAGAAAGTTGAGCGGCAAGGTGAAAAAGAGCAGTATAGGTTTCACCAGCACGTTCAGGACACCCAGCACAACGGCAAACATCAGGACCGAGCCAACGCTCCGAATCGCCAGCTGCTCAGGGAGCAGGTATGCTGCCACAACTATTGCGATCGCCGTGATCGTCAGCCGCAACAGGGCACCGGACATCTCCGCTCCTAGGTCAGGGGAGGTAGGGCAAGAAGCATTCCGCTCGCGTCACAGGGGTTTGAGGGAGTGTAGGCTACTAATTGCCTGATGTCAATCGAAAACTACGAGATCACCGATTACTTGCGGCCCAGCCGGACCTCCACATGGTGGGTGGCCCCGTCACGAAAATCAGGCAGCAGGTTGCCCTTGATCTCCTTGCCGTCCACCTTCACCATGGAGACTCCTTTGGAAACGTGGTCGGGGTTGCTGATCTCGACATGGTAGCGCGCCCCGCGAAAATCGCGACGAATCTCCGCGCGATCCCAACTCATTGGCAGACAGGGATCGATCACCAGACCTCGCACCTCTGGCCGAACACCCAGGATCCAGTCGGTGCTGGCCCGCCACATCCAGGCCGCGGTGCCGGTGGTCCAGGTAAACTCCCCTTCGCCGAAGTTGGGGTGATCAGGGCCGTAGATATACTCCGCGTAGACGTAGGGCTCGGCCTTGTAGAGGTTCGGGTCCTTGCCCCGGGTCAAGAAAGAGGTTTCCCTCCAGTAATGGAAGGCCATGTCACCTCGCCCCAGCATCGTCTCCGCGATAACCGTCCAGGCAACCGGGTGGTTGAAGATAGTTCCATTCTCCTTCGTACCCGGCGCGAAACGGGTGATGATCCCTATGGTATGGTCGGGCTGCCGGTAGGAAGGCAGGAACAGGGCCGGCCCGTAGGGGGTATCCAGCCTCTCCCGCACGGAGTTCATCGCGCGAATGGCCCGATCCCCCTCCGCCACGCCCCCCAGAACAGCCCAGGCCTGGGCATTCAGATAGATGGTGCCTTCGGTGTTGGCACGGCTCCCCAGAAGCTCCCCGCTGTCCTTTGATGCGCGCCAGTACCAATCGCCATCCCACGCATATCGATTGATGGCGTCCCTGGTCCTGTTGTACTCGATCATGACGCGACCCCGAGCGCGGCTATCCCCCAGGACATCGAACAGATCGGCCACCTCCCTCAACATCCACGCCAGGAAGTGGCTGTTCATGATGCTTTCGCCCCGTCCAAGAGGGCCCACAAAGTTGAGACCGTCGTTCCAGTCTCCGGCCACGATCAGGGAGAGGCCACGCTCACTTCGCTGCTTGAGGGCATAGAAAAGCCCCCTCACCATGTGCTCTCTCACCGTGCCCTCTCCCGCGTCCAGATACGGGATCGCCTCCTGAAGGAAGTCCAGATCGCCGGTCTCCTTGACGTAGTTGAGGACGCACATCACCAGCCACAGCGGGTCGTCGACGTGGCCTGTGACCGCTCCCGTGTTGGTCAGTGGATCCCAGTTGTGTATAGTGCTTCCGTTGGCAAACTGGTGGGCGATGATGGTGACGGTCCGGCGCCGCGCCATCTCCAGGTCGTTGGGCAGTACCCCGAGAATATCCTGGGATAGGTCCCGGAACCCCATGATGGAACCGCCACCGATGTAATAGGAGGCCATCCGGGCCCAGTGCGCGGTGATCCAGGTCTGATACTTGTTCCACACGTTCACGGAGAGGTCGAACTCGGGGTCCGGCGTCCTCACCATCAACTTTCCAATGTAGTCATCCCAGAACTCCCGCAACTGGCTGAAGGCGTACATGACGTCGCCAGTGTCGGCGTACTTCGCCTTGATCCTAGCAGCTTCCTCTCGCCGATCCTTCGAGATCGCTCCAATGGTGATGTGGAATCTCACCTCTTCGCCGGGATCCAGCACCAGATCGTGCTGGAAGGCTCCTATTGAGTCGTACCCATCGCCCTGGCTGTTGGTGCAGCTTCCTCGCTCCACCACGGCTGGCGCCTGCCAGTCCCTGTATTCCCCGAGGAAGGCCCGTCGAACGCAGTCGAAGCCCTGGAAGGGCAGACTGGTGGTCATGAAGACGTACTTGTTCCACTCGATGTTAGGGGTCTGGCCCACCACCATGCTCACTGTCGGCCAGTAACGCTTGGTAGCGTAGACGATCCCGTTTTCCAGCCTCACTTCATTGAACAGCACGTGGAAGCTGCGCTCCGTAAGGTCGGGAGCGTAGCTGGAAAGGGTCCACTCGGAGTAGGGAAAGAGGCTGATCCGGCGTCGCCGGTCGCTGCGGTTCCTCATCGTCACGACCCAGAACTCCACGTTTTCGTCCTGGGGAACGAAGTAGAGGATCTCCCCTTCGATGTCGTTGGTCCGCGACTGGATCCAGCTGTAACCCAATCCATGGTGAGCTTCCCAGGATTGGAACGGTTTCAGGCAGGGCTGCCAGTTGAGGCTCCAATACTCCCCGGAGTCGTTGTCTCGCACGTAGACATACCTGCCCGGCCGGTCCTGAAGTATGGACTCCCCCGGGAACCACCGGTGGATACGATCGTATCCCGAGCCGTGGATGAAGGAGTAGCCGCCTCCTGTCTGGGAAATCAGGGCGCAATACTCCTCGTTAGACAGATAGTTGACCCAGGGCCTCGGAATGTCCGGTCGCTTGATGATGTACTCCAGACCATCATCGGAGAAGCGCCCGTACTCCGTCTCTATCAACGGTGTCTCCACCACCTGCTGCGCCATCGACCTGCCCCCTAGTCATCGGTAGCTACCGGTTCGCGCTCAGCGTCCCAGCGATCCCTCTATCAGTTGGTATTTGCAGTGAAAGTGAGTGAGCAAGTCCGGTGCCAGTGGGGATGGGGAATGGCGCCGCAAGGGGGAAACAGCGTGGCACGGCCGTTGCTGACTCTACCTTCCGCCGAGCGGACCGATGGAATAGCGTCCTCCCGGCGGGAACGAGAGGAGACGAGGAGGTACCACAATGAGCCAAAGCAAGGGTTCTGGTGGCCCAGCCGTCCGCAGGGAAACCGCGAACAAGCTGAGGGAACGATACGACTGGCTGCAGAGCTTCTCCGACGACGAACTGCGCGAGATCACCTATTGCAGCGTAGGAGAGAGCATGAGCGGGGAGGAGAGCTACTTCGACATCTCCCATCCCGAGAGGGGGGTGATCCAGGGAGAGCCAGGGGAGCAGATCCCAGAGGACTCCTGCTACGTACCCAAGAGCGAGATCCGGCAGGATCTGTGGGACAAACTGGTTGGACCCTTCCACCGCTAGGGGGCGGTGAACGGCTGACAGAACACCACGGAGGCAAGGAGTACACGGAGGCGGAGGAGTGGCTTGCCGCGCCGGTGCAGGTGGCTCGGGTCTCTCCATGTCTCCGTGGTTTCTCCAGCTTTCAAGCAAGAGGTGAGAGATGGCCGAGACCAGGATCGAAGACGATGCGCTGCTGGGCTTGAGCCCGCTACCCGACTTCAACCCGGACGAGCGCCGCTATGGGGTTCACGTGCGGGAAACCCTGATGAGGCTGCTCAGGGGCGAGCGAGATCAACTGGACCTCTTGACCAGATACCACAGAGAGCCCGACCACCTGGGTGCCGTGCCACCCCCACCGACCGTCGACGTCCGGGCCATGCGGCTGGCAAAGGTAGACGAGATCCTCTCCTGCAGCATCCGATTCCTGCACGATGGCTCCGATGGGGGACCAGTAGCGCAATGGGCTGACCACGCCCGGGGGATACTCTTCCAGACACGGGATTTCCCCACCAGGTTCCCTCACATCGTCATCGAGCGAACAGACACTTTTGACGTGGAGAAGGGCGAGCCCATCACGAGCAGTTGGTGCGTGCACCGGATCCAGAACCAACGACAGAACATCCGGATCAACCGGGCACTGGACGTCGTGAATATCGGCGTGAGTCTGGGCCTAGAGTTGCTCAGGTTCGGGCGCTAGCGGCAGTTCTACTTCATGCGGAGCAACAGCTCTCCCACCCAGGCAACCGGGGCCGCCGAGAAGTGCGGGGCCAGCTTGTCACTAGGGCAGCTCTCGTGCCAACCAAGTTGCTGCTGAAGCTGATCAACGCACCACCAGGACGTCGCACGTGGCGCGGTCCACCACTCGGGTGGCGGTACTGCCGAGCAGCGTGCCCCATATCCCGGAGTGCCCCGAGTGGCCGATCACTATTAGATCCACTCCACGCTCCTCAATGAACTGGAGGATAGACTGGGCTGCATGGCCGACCGCTGTCTCGATCTTCAGTTCGGCACCCTGCTCCCGCGCCAGGGCCTCCGCCTGTCGACGCAACTGTTCGAAATAGGACTTTCTGAGATCTTCCTCTTCATCCACCTCCCCCACACCTTTCGCATAGCGAGCGGTGTGCTCATCCACGGACAGGACCGTGATCTCGGCATTGTGCTGCTCAGCCAGTGACGTGGCTCGCTGGAGAGCCTTGATAGAGCCTGGCGAACCATCGAACGGAACCAGGATCCTTCTGTAGGGCTGTGACGCGGGTTCTCTCGTCATTCCTTTCAATCCTCACCGCTCAGTCTCATCCGCGGACGCGACCTTCCGACAGGTATGGCCAAACATGGGGGGGGCCCTACCGAGAGCCCAGTATAGCGGAGAGGGTCTCCCCCGCAAAGAAGTGGTGCCGAACAGGGGCTACAGCGGCCGCTGGCGCTGCTGAGCGCAGGTCAGCACCAGGTTCACGGCGCGAACGAGAAGCATCAGGATGACGCCGAGGGCGTGATCGGCCAGGTAACCTCGCCCAATCGGCTCTAGATTCGGGAGACTCGGCGGTCTGTTCTGGCGACGACCCGACCGGTGTCTGAAGTATCGTAGCCACCCAGTTCGCGAGCTACGGCTTTGAAGGACTCGGAGCGAAGGGCATCGAGGAGCACCACAACTTCGAGAGCCTCGCTCCGCGATGCCAGGATCGCGAGGTCGTACCTTTCCCTCGCGAGAGGGATGAAATCCAGGTCGAAGGCTCTTGCCGCCGAATGAATGCCCAGTCCGACGTCGGCGTCTCCACCGGCAACGGCAGCCGCCGCAGCGGTGTGGGTCTCCACTTCGTGCCCGTAGCCCCGCACCATCTCCGGGGCAATGCCCAACTCCTTGAGACGCACGTCCAGCAAGACGCGAGTGCCGGCACCCTTTTGGCGGTTGACAGAGGTAACGTCTGGGCGAGCCAGGTCTAGAAACCCGACAATGCCCTTCGGGTTCCCCTTGGCGACCATCAGCCCTTGCTGACGGTAGACCAGGTTAACCAGCAGCACGTCGTCGCCCGGAAGGATACGCCGCAGGAAGGGGACGTTGTACTCCCCGGTCTCCTCGTCGAGCAGATGGCAGCCGGCGACTTCCGCTTCACCCCTCTCCAGGGCGATGAGCCCGGCCAGGCTGCCAACGTTGGCAGTGGTCACGAGGACCTCCGGATGGGTTCGTCTGAGCTGGCTAATCAGGAGATCTAAAGCCAGATCGTGACTGCCCGCGATCCGCAGGTAGTGCGTAGCCGGGCGCTGGAGTCCCTCGTGAGCCCTCTCTGCCCTCTCGGACCGCAGCTCCCGCCAGCGGGCCCATTGCAGCGCAAGCGCGCCCTCGATCTGCTCCTGGGAATACCCAAGGCTGAGAGCCTCCATCACCGCGCGCCCCAGGAGATCGCGAAGGCGGTCTTCGCGAAACTCGGCCAATCTCCCCGACGCCTCCTCCGCCACGAAGGTGCCTCGCCCTGGAGAGGTAGACACCACTCCAGAGCGCTCCATCTCCAGGTAAGCCTTCGCCGCCGTGTTGACGTTGATCCCCAACTGCGCGGCCAGAGCCCTCACCGGCGGCAGGCGGTCCCCGGGTTTGAGCCGGCCGGTCGCGACTTGGTGGCGGATCTGGTCCACTATCTGTTGATGAAGGGGCTCGCC
>DAHXJB010000053.1:0-1915 GCA_027372455.1 Chloroflexota bacterium
ACGAGGTCGAGCTTTATCAGGAATGGCACAAGCAGCGGCTGAAGGTGTTGCCGGGCATCACCGGCTGGTGGCAGGTGAAAGGGCGGAACCTGGTGAGCTTCGATGACGCGGTCGCGATGGACCTCCACTACATCGAGCACCGATCACTGGGATTGGACCTCAAGATCCTGCTGATGACCCCGTTCGCGGTGTTCAAGGGCAAGGGTGCCGGATAGCGGGAGGAACCGAGAGATATGATTAAGGTAGGCGTTGTTGGCTGCGGCTACTGGGGGCCAAAGTTGGCCCGCAACTTCCATTCGCTTCCGGATTCCACCCTCGAATGGGTGTGCGACTTCCGACAGGACAGGCTGGACCACATCAAGAGCCTCTATCCGGGTGTCCGGACCACCTCCAGCTATGAGGCTCTGCTGGAATCGGATATAGATGCAGTGGTGCTGGCAACGCCGGTGTCGACTCACTGCGTCCTTGGGTTGAGAGCGCTGCGGGCAGGGAAGCACCTGATGGTGGAAAAGCCCCTGGCGGCCAGCGTGGCAGAGGCCGAACAACTCGACGAAGAGGCGGACCGCCGACGGCTGGTGGTGATGGTCGGGCATACTTTCGTCTACAATCCAGCGGTGGAGGTCGTGAAGGAGATCATCGCCAGAGGTGAGTTGGGGGAGATCTACTATGTCAACGGCATCAGGGTCAACCTGGGACTCTTCCAACCCGATATCAACGTGCTGTGGGACCTGGCTCCTCACGATGTCTCCATTCTCCTGTACATCTTGGGGCAGGAGCCCAACGCGGTTAGCGCACGCGGCGGCGTCTTCGTGCAGCGGGATCGGGGCATCCACGATGTGGCTCACGTCAGCCTCCGTTTCCCCAACCAGGTGCTTGCGGATGTCCGCGTTAGCTGGCTGGATCCCGTCAAGGTCCGGCGCTACACCGTCGTCGGCGGCAAGAAGATGCTGTTGTACGACGACATTGCGCCCCAGGATAAGGTGGTGATCTTCGACAAACGGGTGGAGATCCCCCCCTACTCCGACACGGAGCCGGAATTCCGTGCCTCCTACTATGATGGCGACGGCGTGCCGGTCCCGATAGAGTGGACGGAGCCTTTGCAGAAGGAGTGCTCGCAGTTCCTGGCCACCATCCGGGACCACGAGCTGTCCAGGAGCGACGCCAAGGCGGGGCTGGAGGTGGTGCGCATCCTGGAGGCCGCGGACAGGTCGCTGCACAATGGCGGATCCTGGGAGAAGCTGCGATGAACGATGGGGATGGGATCCGTATCGCTCCGGACGTCAAGCTGGGCAGGGGCGTGCGGCTCCACGCCTTCGTCAATCTGTACGGCTGCGAGATCGGCGACGAGACCAGGATCGGGACCTTCGTTGAGATCCAGAAGGGCGCCAGGGTTGGTAGCCGCGTCAAGGTGTCCAGCCACAGCTTTATCTGCGAGGGTGTGACCATCGAGGACGAGGTGTTCATCGGTCACGGGGTCATGTTCACCAACGACCGATACCCGCGCGCCACCGACGATAATGGTGAGTTGCAGACGGACTCGGACTGGGAGATGCTTCCCACCACCGTCAGGCGCCATGCCTCCGTTGGTAGCAACGCCACCATACTGTGCGGAATCACCATCGGTGAAGGGGCCGTCGTTGGCGCCGGCAGTGTTGTGACCAGGGACGTTGCCCCGTACACTGTCGTGGCCGGGAACCCGGCCAGGGTTCTACGGTCCATTCCATTGGAGATCGAGGTGGAGCACTGAACCGGCCTTCCCTCGAGGTCGACTCGACTCTCGCCAGAGGGCACGGGCCGGACCTGCTGTCCTCTGTGAGAGCCGTCTGCCGACGCATCATAACGGCGGAACTGCCCCTGTTGCTTCTGGTTTCCCCCGCTCTTCTCTTTCCTCGTGGCCCCCTGCCGCTCGCCGGCC
>DAHXJB010000070.1:0-12958 GCA_027372455.1 Chloroflexota bacterium
CCTGGGAATAACCGTACACCTCGGTCAGGATGTCGCCGAAAATGTAGCTGATGGGGAAGATCACCACCGCCGCGGGCAACACCAGACCGCCAAGATCCACCAGCTTAACGGCGACGATGTTGCTCACGATCAGGGTGGTGACGAATACTGCCACTATCCCGGTGAACCAGGGGCCGGATCGCAATTGCGTTTCTCCTTCTACTCGTTGGTTCTAGCCCGCTCGCCGTTCACGGTGAACGGGTAGCTGGCCTTCACTACCGTGCCGATGCCGCCGCGGATGTTGAACTCCCCCACGACGGTTATGCGACGGGGCTTGAGGACCGCCACCAGGTCGTTCAGGATGATGTTGGTGACGTCCTCGTGGAAGTGTCCCTCCTGCCGGAATGACCAGAGGTACAGCTTGAGGCTCTTCAGCTCCACCAGCTGCTGGTCGGGAACGAAGCTGATCCTGATGGTGGCGAAGTCGGGCTGGCCCGTCATCGGGCAGACACAGGTGAACTCGTCGGTGGAGAACTCCACGTCGTAGTCCCTGTCCGGATGCGGGTTCGGTATAGCGATCAGCTCTTTGGATGGTTTGGTCGGCATGATTCTCCTCCACTTCAATTATGCCATCTACGGCCTCTTTTGTGCTATACTTCTATAAGTAACTATGCTTCCTCCCTGGCTGTTCCGTCGGCAGCCTTTCCCACCGGGCCGTATCGCGGGCCGAGCCGTGGGCACGATGAGGAAGGCGCCGGGTGAACCAGCGGGGAACGCGCGGGCGCTCTAGACAGTCCGCGCCGACATGCGGGTGAATTTACGGTCGCCGTGGATTGGATCGACGGGCCGGGTCTGATAGATCCGACCCCTTTTTGTTGTCCGGCGATTGGACCCGCGACCGACACGGAAAGAGAGATTGGAGAGCCCTTCTTGACCGAGAAGATGGAACTGAAGAACACACGAAACATCGGAATAATCGCGCACATTGACGCCGGGAAGACCACCACGACCGAGCGGATCCTCTACTACACCGGCCGCATCTACAAGATCGGCGAGGTCCACGAGGGCACCGCGGTGATGGACTGGATGGAGCAGGAGCGGGAGCGAGGCATCACTATCACCTCCGCCGCCACCACGGCCGCCTGGAAGGATCATCGCATCAACATCATCGACACCCCGGGCCACGTGGACTTCACTGTGGAAGTGGAGCGTTCCCTCCGAGTGCTGGACGGCGGGGTCGTGGTGTTCGACGCCGTGGCCGGTGTGGAGCCGCAATCGGAGACAGTTTGGCGACAGGCCGACCGGTATGAGGTGCCCAGGGTCTGCTTCGTGAACAAGATGGACCGTCGGGGCGCGGACCTCGGCCGCACGATCGAGATGATTGAGAGCCGGCTGGGGGCGCGCCCGGCGTTGCTCCAGTTCCCAATTGGACGGGAGGAGGCCTTCCGAGGCGTCGTCGACCTTCTGGACATGGAGGAGATCATCTTCACCGACGACCCCTCCGAGCCCTTCCTAAGAGGACCGATTTCGCCGGAGCTCATTGAAGAGGCGAGGACGCGCAGGGAGCAGTTGGTGGAGCGGATCGCCGAGACCTCAGATGAGCTGGTCATGCTCTATCTGGAGGGAGAGGAGATCACCACCGAGCAGCTGCGGGAGGCCCTTCGGGCGGCGACCATCGAGGACAAGCTGGTGCCGGTGCTATGCGGAAGCGCACTGAAGAACAAGGGGATCCACCAACTGCTGGATGCGGTGGTAGATTATCTGCCTTCGCCCCTGGACGTGCCACCGGTGGCGGGAAGGAACCCAAACACCGACGAGGTCGAGGCGCGGCGGGCCGACGAGAGCGAGCCCTTCTCGGCACTGGTGTTCAAGATCGTGGCCGACCCCTTCGTGGGACGTCTGGCCTACTTCCGGGTCTACTCCGGAAAGCTTACCGCCGGCTCCTACGTCTACAACAGCACGAAGGGGCAGCGGGAGCGGATCGGTCGGCTGCTACAGATGCACGCCAACCATCGGGAGGACGTGTCCGAGGTTTCGGCTGGAGACATCGCCGCCGTGGTGGGTCTGAAGTACAGTATCACCGGCCACACCCTGTGTGATGAGGCCCATCCGATCCTGTTGGAGTCGATCACCTTCCCAGAGCCGGTGATCTCCGTGGCGATCGAGCCCGCCAGCAAGGCGGATATGGACAAGATGGGCACGGCACTGGGCCGGCTGGCCGAGGAGGACCCCACCTTCCGGGTGCGCACCGATCCCGAGACGGGGCAGACCCTGATCTGGGGCATGGGCGAGCTGCACCTGGAGGTGATCGTCGACCGGATGCTGCGGGAGTTCAAGGTGAACGCCCGAGTCGGCACCCCTCAGGTAGCCTACCGGGAGACCATCACCCGACCGGCCAAGGCCGAGGGTCGCTTCGTCCGACAGACCGGTGGCCACGGCCAGTTCGGCGACGTTTGGATCGAGGTGGAGCCGCTGCCGGCAGGGTCGGGCTTCGAGTTCGTCAACAAGATCGTGGGTGGCGTCATCCCCAAGGAGTACATTCCGGCCGTCGGGGCCGGCGCCAAGGAAGCCATGGAAACGGGCGTCCTGGCGGGGTACCCCATGGTGGACGTTCGAGCCACCCTGGTGGACGGCGACTACCACGAGGTCGACTCTTCGGAGATGGCCTTCAAGATCGCCGGCTCCATGGGCTTCAAGAACGCGGCCAACAAGGCGGGACCTCAGCTGCTGGAGCCGATGATGAAGGTCGAGGTGGTTATCTCGGATGAGCACCTCGGCGACATCATGGGCGACATCAGCTCGCGGAGGGCCCAGATCCAGGGGATCGAGGCTCGCGGGGAGATGCAGGCGGTGAAGGCGCTGGTCCCGCTGGCCGAGATGTTCGGCTACGCCACGGAGCTGCGCTCCATGACCAGCGGTCGCGGGACCTACACCATGGAGTTCGCTCAGTACGAGCCGGTGCCGGCCTCGGTGAGCAAGGAGATCATGGAGAAGAGCCGCAAGTAGTAGAAAAGCGTGCGAGCGCCAGGGAGGCCGCGAGATGAGGAAGCGAGCGCGTATCCAAGCAGCCATTGCCGGAGAGCCGGTCGATCGAGCGCCGGTCGCCTTCTGGCGTCACTGGCCCATCGACGATCAGGAGGCCGAATCGCTGGCCCGAGCCACGCTGGAGTTCCAGCGTCGCTTCGACTTCGACTTCATAAAGGTTACCCCGTCCCACACCTTCTGCATCGACGACTATGGGGCAAAGCACGCATACCGGGGGGCCGCCATAGGGGATCGGGAGCATCTGGAGAGGGTGATCCAGAAGATCGAGGATTGGGACCGCATCCAGCCGTTGGACGTGACCAAGGGGGCGTATGGCCGGCAGCTGCGCTGTATCCGAATGGTGGTCGAGGGACGCGACCAGGATGTTCCTGTGATCCAGACCCTCTTCAATCCCATCGGCATGGCCCGCTACCTGGCCGGCGACGAAGCCTACCTGGTGCAGCTGAGACAGGACCCGGAGCGGGTGGAGAGGGCGCTCGATGCCTTGACCGAAACCTGCTCTCGCTTCGCCCGGGCGGCGATCGCGGAGGGAGCCGACGGGATCTTCATGTCCACGGCGGCCGCCAGCTTCGAGGCGATGAGCGAGGAGGAGTACCGTCGCTTCGGCCGTCCATACGACCTGGCGGTGCTGCAGGCGGCTTCAGCTGGTTGGTTCAACGTCTTGCACCTACATGGGCAGCATCCGATGTTCGCCCAGGTGGCGGACTACCCGGTGCAGGCGATCAACTGGCACGATCGGGCCGCGGGACCCACCCTGGCCGAGGCCGCCAAGATCTTTTCCGGGGCGCTGGTAGGAGGGGTGGAGCAGTACAGGCTGCTGCACTTTGGGACGCCGGCCGAGGTGGAGTCCCAGGTTCACGACGCCATCGCGCAGATGGGTGGTCGCCGCCTGATCGTTGCGGCAGGCTGCACCTTTCCGCTGACTGTGCCGGAGGGGAACCTGCTGGCCGCCCGCCGAGCGGTGGAGACGGCTCCTGCTTCCTGATCGAAACGACTATTCTTCTATGCCGATCTGTGCGTGTGGATTGCGGAGGTTATACAGTTCCCTGAAGTGAGCGAAGTACTGCTCCTCGGTTAGTTCCTGGAGATTCTGTTTGGTGCCGGCTGCGAAGAGCTTGACCTCGGGTGTCCCGCCATCCTCACGAATCGGGCGGAAGAGCATCATGGTCACGTCTTCGAAGCGTTCTCCAGCCGACGAGTAGTCCTGCCGGCCGGAGATGGTGCCGAACAACATTGCCGCTCGCTGGAAAGTCGATATCTTCCGCAGTGCAGTTCTATCAAGGTCGGCATCTTCCGGCATGGCAAACAGGGCACATACCACCGAGTAGGGAAACCGCATGTGGAGGGTGATCGCCTCGGTGCAGAGATCCCCGAAGCGATTCTTCAAGTTCTTTCCGTATGGCTCGAAGCAGATCGACTTGATCGAAACGGCCGCCAACAGCCCATGCCGTTCATCGGCGTAGGAGACATCCACCTTTTTCGGTCCTAAGCCGCCCTGAAACTCCACTTCGCCTGGGCCTCCGCGCAGAGGCCTCACCCCCGGAAACCCGATTGACCGCAGTCCCGCAGCTAACTCAATGGCCAACGCGGCAGACAGCATTTCCGAATAGCGCTTCTTAGTCGGTTGTGGTGCCGAAGCTGGTGGCATGATTCCGGCCGCCCTAACGGCGTCAAGCAGGGGCAATGGGATTCCTCCATTTCATCGGCTTCGACGGCGCTCTCTCAGTAGAAGCCAGCCTTCGCGTAGCTGTTGGACATCACCTGCTGACAGGCCGAGTCCTTGCCGAAGGATTATTCCGTCCGCAAGATCGCGGGCAGACTCTGTCTTTCCATCCCTCAAGAGCCTGTCAAGATCAGTGGCTAGGCTCTGAAGGGTTCCGGGCGATAGGTTGGGGAGGGCAATTGCGACCCGGCCCGCCTCCGTAGGCTCGAGCTTCAACATTCCGCCACCTAGACTGTGCCCCTCCACTTCACAACTAAGAGCAGTCAGTGAAGTCTGCCATGCAGCTGCTAACTCGACAGCAGTAACAGGGCAGTTGGGAATCAGACGCACGACATGTAAGGTGTTCGGTGCCGCGGCCTTGGCTTCGTTAGCTACGAACTGTGGGTCGCCACCTGTCATGTATGTCAGAAATGCGTCGGGTCGGTGCACATGCGGCACTGCATACCAGGGCTTCCTCACCCGACACTTATAGCGGTCAGGCACGCCACGCCTGACACCTTGGAGCAGATATGCCTGTAGCTGCTCCGGCGGGGATTGAGTGCGTTGAATGTAGAGCAAGGAATTGGCATGACCGGAAGAGCGAAGCCTTTCCCAATCATGAAGAGTGAAACGCAAGCCCTGCAATTCCGAGCTGCGACATGCCACAGGCAAGAGATACTGTGCTGGGATGCCATACCCGTCGATGGTTTTGGCATCCAGGTGAAAGAAGGCGTTGTCCCCGCTTACGTATCCTATCCCCACTCGCGCAAGAGAGCGTAGGACAGCTACGTGATCTGAGTTGCGCAGTCGGCGGTAAAGCTGTCGCGTGCCATGAGGGAGGAGATAGTGAATCACTCTCTCACGACCCCGGTCCAAGGCAGAGGCATCAATCTCTACCCCATTCGGCAATTCCACCGAGGGATCGAGGTGCTTCTCCAAGGCCGATGCGTCAGTCAAATCTATCAGCTGGATGGTTTTGAAAGGTTCGCCACGCCCTGAAGCCAACAACAGGACTGTGTCTTCAGACAGTGTCGGAAAGATTCTCCGGGAGAAGCTGAGAATGCGAGTGGCCCGAAAGTTCTTCCGGAAGTAGTCCAGGACTGGAAGCGCGTAGCCAGCGTGAGTCAACTCCGCCGGTGCCACCATCGCGAGCCTACCACCAGGCTTGACGAACTGGGCTGCATGAACAAGGAACGGAGCCCAGGAACTGGTCAGGCGTGACAGCTTGACTCCTGCATCTCGCGCACGAGCTAACGCGGCATCTCTTGCGTCGCCGCTGAACCTCTGGTATCGGATGAAAGGAGGATTGCCGACCACTGCATCGGCAAGAGGCAGTTGGCCGGGCGTGATATCGAAGAAGCTCGCGTGGAGCACTTGGGCCGCCGAGAGGCTCAGCTCTGAGCCTCGGGTTGCCCATCTGCCATGAGCGATTGGATCGATCTCAACGCCGAAGAGCTGCTGGTCGGGGTTTCCGCCCAAATCGCGAATCCGTTCCGCCGCTTCCCATAGGAAGACGCCCTCACCGGAGCTCGGATCGAGGACGGTCTCCTCCCCCGTCCTGAGTGCCCAGCACACCAGAAACCTGGCTACACTGACGTCTGTATAGTAGGCGCCTAGTTCTTTGCGGCGGGCGCTTTGGGGCATCGGATCCTCACCTGGAACACTGAATAGGTCCTGTTACTGCGGAAGGTCCCATCGAAGCGACTCCAGTGTAATCTTGAAGGTTGATCTGGTCAATCAGGCCTGTTACGCTGAAGAAGATCTATTCTTGCCGACGATAAGCGCGACGAGGGGAAGCAGGCAAACCTCAGCACTAGAACGGACCCCACTGTGAACGAAGAGTGCTACAGCCATTACCGTGACAACGCCAACATTTGTCGCCAGAGCTGCGCCTACTGCGACCGGCGCGGGGGAGAAGGTCCGACCGCGTCGGGTGGCTGCGGGGCCGCCAGCGGCCGCTGCATTCGAACCGAGTCGGAACTGATCTATCGCCGAAGGGACGCCGATCCGGTGTACCTGGTCATGACCGCCGACGGACGGCTTGAGCTCGTGATGGTCCGGAGCGACACGGGACCCGACCCCTGGAGTCCCGCTGCCCTGCTGCGCGCGGCCTTCGCGGAGCGAGTTGGTACCGTTGTCGCCTGGTTCACGGCTGGAAGCGGCCGGTGAAGCGCGTCGCACGCCAGCTGATCAGCCGGCCGAGAGCGATGAGTATCAGGAGAAAGACGACCAGCAGCGCTGCCGCGCTGTAAGCCAGCTGATGCGCCTCTGGATAGGGCTCATTGATGTATGTCCAGACGACATACGTGAGGTAGCCAATCGGGCGGTGAACCAGTTGAAGGTTTGGAAGACTGTTCGACCATCCGGCGGTGTAGATCAGGGGGGCTGTCTCGCCCATCGCAATCGCCTCGGCAACCACCAGTCCGCTCATTATGTTTGGGATTGCCAGCGGGAACAGAATGTCACGAATGATCCGATGCCTGGGAAGCCCCAGGGCGGCGCCTCCCTCCCGAAAGGAGGTGGGGACCTGCCTCAGCGCGGCCTCGGTGCTCTTGAGTACGTAGGGGACCACCATGATCGAGAGGGCGATGACACCGGCGAGCATCGAGAAGCTCCAACCGAGCGCCACAACCAGCACAGCATAAATGACGTATCCCACCACAATGGAGGGGACTCCGGCGAGCAACTCAGAGAAGAACCGAAGCATCCTGGCCAACCGGTACTCGCTGAACTCGGCAAGGTACAGCCCGCCGAGAACGCCGATCGGCCCGACGATGACCAGGAGGAGTGCCATCAGCATGAGAGTGCCCGTCCATGCGTTCAAGAGGCCGCCGGCGACACCTTGCGTCGGCGTGGTCAGCAACGACCAGGACCACGACTGAGCGCTTTGGGCGATTATCACCACGACGATATCGACGGCTGGAGCCACTACCAGTAGAAGGGCGAGGGCGCAAAGACCCCACCCAAGCTCGTCGAGAACCCTTTGCCAGTCCATCAGATCCCCCGACCGATAGGCAGGTTGGTGGTAGAAGCCCGCCTCACCAGCAGGCGAGCCAGAACGTTGGTGACCAGAGTGATCAACATCAGGACGAGACCCGCCTCGGCCAGCGCGCTCACGGCCAGGCCTGTCGGATCCGATTCAGCGCTGTCCAGCAGGGCTACGATCGACGAGGCAATTGTGGAGATGGGACTGTACACGTTGGGCGGCAGCATGTTCGCCCCGTTGCCGCTTACGATCAGCACCGCCATGGTCTCGCCAAGTGCCCGTCCCCATCCCAGCATCGCAGCGCCGACGATCCCTTGCAGGGTCCAGGGAATGCTGACGATCCACGCGCTTTCCCACGAGGTCAGACCGAGCGCGAGCGCGCCCTCTCGCGGCAGCGATGGAACCTGCTGGAGAAGATCGCGCGTGGTGGCGGCGACGATGGGGATGATCATGATTGCAAGCACAAGGCCCGAGGTGAGCAGGCCGAGCCCGGACCCCGTTGGTGGCCCAATCCATGGAATAACCCCTCCGAGCCTTGCCATCTGTGGATAGACGTGAGACGCGAGGAAGGGTCCGAGAACGATCAAACCCCACAATCCGTAAACGACGCTGGGGATCCCGGCCAGTAGTTCCAGAAAGAACGACAGGCCACGCCCAATTCCAGCCGGGATTCGCTCGGTCAGGATCAGCGCAGCTCCCACGGAGATCGGAACGCCGACGATGAACGCGATGATCGAAGTGAGAAGGGTCCCGACGACGATCGGAAAAGCCCCGTAGTCGGCCCCCACAGGCGCAGTGATGCCGTTCCGCACGACGGTCGAGTTTCCGTAGAAGTTGCCGAAACTCCAGTCTCGATGAATGAAGAAACCCCAGCCATTGAACAGGATGGACGGGAGGGCGCTGGCGAGAAGGACGATGGCAATGAAGACCACCGCCAACGCCGGAAGGAATGCCGCGATCAACCCCAGGGATCGCACCAACCGGTCCCACGGCTGAAGGTCGGCGTCCGCCGGTGCGGCCCACCATTCGGGCCCTGTGGACCGATCACCATGCGGTTCCAGTATGGGGTGCGACCGATCTTCGCCCTTCGTGACCATTCCAGCGCCCTCCAGATGGGAACTACTTGATCTCGGCGATCTGCGCTTTGCTCAGCGGCGCGGCGGTGCTGGGCAGCGGCAGGAAGTGGACCTTGTCCAGGAAGCTGGCTGCGTTCCCGCCATCCGGCGAGATGGCCCAGGAAAGCACGTCGCGCATGGCCGCCGCGACGTTGGGATCTTTCTGGTTCGTCTGAACCGCGACGTACTCGTAGTTGATGATAGGGTAGGAGTCGGCCCCGGGCGCGTTGATCATCGAGATCCGCTCATCCTTCGGCGTCTTCGGAACCATTGCCGACGCCGCGGCGACGACGTTCTTCTGCTCAGGCATCACGAACTTGCCGGCCTGGTTCTTCAGTGCCGCGGTGCCGAGTCCCTTCTGGGTCGCTTGATCCAGGAAGCTGATCCCAACGTAGCCGATGCTGTACTTGGTCTGCGCCAGCGTCTGAACGACCCCGGGGTTCCCTTCGGCCCCCAGGCTGCCCTGGACCGTCGGCCAGTTGACCGAGGTGTTGTAGCCGATCTTGTCCTTCCATCCGTTGTCCGTGAACGAGAGGTACTGCGTGAACATGAAGGTGTCGCCGCTGCCATCGGTTCGGTGGACGGGGACGATCTTCTCGTGGGGAAGGGTGATGTCGGCGTTGTCGGCCTTGATCTTCGGATCGTCCCAGTACTGTATGGTTCCTTCAAAGATTCCCGCGATCACTGGCCCGCTTAGATCGAGTGGCTTGGTGATCCCAGGCAAATTGTAGTTGATCTGTTGAGCCGAAATCGCGAGGGGAATGTTGACGATGCCGGGCGCCTTCTGCAGCTGCTGATCGCTCATGTAGGCGTCTGTAGCGCCGAACTGCACCACGCCGGAAACCGCCTGGGAGATACCGGTACCGCTCCCCGTGCTGGCCGTCTGCACGGTGATGTTGGGGTACTTCTCTTTGATCGCCGGGGCCCAGGCATTGAACAGGGGATAGAGAAGGGACGAGCCGGTCTCCAGGAGGGTAATCGACTTGCCGGCGTTGCTCGTCGCGCTTGCCCCGCTGGCGCAGGCGCCAAGCACCATGGGCAGGGCCAGCAAGACCAGGGCTATGCCTCTTGAGAACTTGTGACTGGACACGATTGGTTGTTCCTCCGTAGTGTGATGATTTCAGCCAATTCGCCCGGTGATGTAGTCCTCGGCCAGACGACTCTTCGGATTCAAGAAGAACTGTGAGGCCGTGTTGCTTTCGACGACATTCCCCGCATACATGAAGATCACCTGGTCGGCGATGCGGGACGCCTGCTGCAGATTGTGGGTGACCAGGAGGATGCTGACCTGGCTCTTCAGCGCTACCAACAGCTCCTCCACTCGCTGGGTCGAGACCGGGTCAAGCGAGGAGGTTGGCTCGTCCAGAAGGATCACCTCTGGGCGAACGGCGAGGGTGCGTGCGAGGCAGAGCATCTGTTGCTGCCCGCCGGACAGGCCGAAGGGCGACTCCCCAAGCTTGTCTTTGACAGCCTCCCACAGGCCCACATCCCGGAGTTGGCGCTCCACCTCCAGCTTAATGTGGTTTCGGGTAACGATATGATGGCTGCGCAGTCCGATCGCGATGTTCTCCTCTATCGATTGCGGGAATGGGTTCGGTCGTTGGAAGAGCATGCCCACCCGCCGTCGAAGGTCTCGGACATCCTTCACTTCACGGTAGACATCCTGCCCGTCCACCTCTACCCGCCCCTGAACCTGAAAACCCGGCACGAACTCATTCAACCGGTTCAAAGTGCGGAGGAGTGTTGTCTTGCCGCACCCGGTGGGACCGATTAGCGCGGTGATACGGTTGCTCTCGAACGTGGCATCCACCCCGTGCAGGACCTCGCGAGGCCCAAAACGCACACGCAAACCGACCACACGAAGCCTGGGTGTGTCTCGAGCCGGTTCCGGTAACCTCTCGACCACCGCTGGCGATTTCCTCAATTGCAGCATCGCCTGCAATCTCATCCCCCTCTCCTGCTGGCCGGCGCCAAGCTTTGCATCGGGGCATCCTTTCTTCTCAGTTCTTGATTTCCTCCTTGCGTGCGATACTACCTTGTGGACTTTAACGAGCGCTCAACAGTAGGTTAATGTCCAGTTAACGGTGAAGATTCCCGCCGTCTATCAACAGAGCCTTCAGAAACTGAAAGAGGTGATGTTCTGGATTCTTGCGACCAACGTTAAAGGAACGATAACTTCTTCGTGACAGCATGGCGAGCAACCGAAGTTCGAAGGCTGCTCGACTGAGGTCGGAAATCAACTTCCGCCGGCAGAAGTGGGAACCCAACGTTCTGCCGGTTTGACCCTCTCTCTCAACTTGTGCTACATTCGTGACGCACGCTTCTCCTTCACCTAGCCCCCTGAGACCGCCGATATGCGAGGTGAAGCATGGCGGACCATCGCGGAACCTTTGCCCATGTCCCATGCAGATGAGATCCATCCAAGGGAGGCTGCATACATGGCTATTGATCAGGTGGACATGATCGTGCGGGGCGGAAAAGGTGGTTCGTCCCTCAGGGATCGCCGATGCGGCCATCGCCATCGCCATCGCCGGTGGCAAGATAGTGGGAAGGTGGTACCCAGTGGAACTGCTCAGAACGCTGTTGTTCGTGCCAGGTAACCGGACCAAGATGATCGAGAAGGCGAGAGGGGTGGAGGCCGATGCGCTGATCTTCGATCTGGAGGATGCGGTTCCCCCTGCAGAGAAGCCGACCGCCCGACAGATGGTGAGAGACGCCATCGACAGCGGAAACTATCGGCGCTTCAAGACCTTCGTGCGAGTGAATGCCCTCACCACTGGACTCCTTCCCGGCGACCTGGACGCCGTCGTGCGGCCCGATCTCTTCGGCATAGTACTCCCCAAGACCGAGGACTCCGCGGGCGTGGAAGAGGTGCACCGGATGCTGCTGGAGAGGGAGCACCGGCTGGGCCTTTCGGAGGGACACACGAGGATACTCCCCATCATCGAAACGGTGCGGGGGGTTCTGAACATCCCCCAGATCGCCGGTTGCCACGAGAGGCTGATAGGTCTCGCCTTTGGGGTAGAAGATTTCGCCACCGATCTGGGGGTCGAGCGCTCCCGAGAGGGTATCGAGGGCCGCTACCCCATGACTCAGGTTGCGCTCTACGCTCGACTGACCAACGTTGCCGCCGTGGATACCGTCTTCGCCGACATTGGCGACCAGGAGGGCTTGGAGGCGAACTCCAGGCTTGCCAAGCAGTTGGGGTTCAGGGGCAAGCTGGTGATACATCCGGCGCAGATCGAGGCGGTGAATCGGATCTTCACCCCGTCGGATCAGGAGATCGAGTGGGCCAGGCAGGTCGTCGCCGCCTATGACGAGGCGGAAAGCAGAGGGGAGGCCTCCGTCGCCGTGAATGGCAAGATGGTGGACATTCCGATAGCCGAACGGGCCCGCGCCTTGCTGAAACTCGCGGAAACCATCAGCAGCCAGCAATCGTTGATCAGCAGAAGCAAAGAATCCTAAAGTTGGGTACGTTGCTCCGCGCGTTGAGTGCTATACTAGGTAGTGGGTTGGGATCGTGGTCAAACCTGTTGGGAACGGCCGGCGATTCTATCCGAAAGCGGATGGCCGGGAGCTATCGAGGGCGTGCACATGCCTGACGACAAGCACGACAAGTACGAAGACGAGATCCGCGAGATCCTGAACAGGATGGACAACTTCATCCCCGAGGGGAGTCAGCGTAATGTGCCCCCGAGGCGTCCATCACCGCCTCCCTGGAGCGGTTGGATGACCAGTTTTCGACGGAACATCTACCGCTACGACTCCAACTCCCTTCTGGTGGGATGGGTGCTGCTCGCCCTGGTAGCTGGCTTGATGCACAAGATCTACCCGCCCTTTGGGGCGCTGGCGGCTCTCGCCAGCGTCGCTTGCCTCCTCGGGGCCATACTGTTGCCGATAGTTTCGCGGGAGTTCGGCACAACCGAGCGAAGGTGGCGCGGCCAGGTCATCGACTACCAGCCTGCCAGGATCAGACGCCCCTTCTCCTGGCGCTACACCTGGTGGCGGATCAAGAGCTTCTTCGGTTTCCGATAGGTGTATGGTGGGAGCGGTTCGCGAATTGCCCCTATGACGTGATCGGCGACCTGTTCGGAGGATCAAAATAGCTGAAACGTCGCCTTGAAACGCCAG
>DAHXJB010000081.1:0-1987 GCA_027372455.1 Chloroflexota bacterium
GGTGGACTGGGCACCCGGGGTTCGAGTGTTGAACCTACGAGCGGGCCCGGCACGCTTCATCAAGAAGGATCCAATGTGGGCATACATGTCTCGGTTTCGCGACAGATTCCTTGAGTTCGTTCGCCAGAGTGGACTCGACTATGACCTCATCCATGCCAACTTCTGGATGTCGGGATGGGTTGCCTGCGAGGCAAAAGCGATGCTGGACCTGCCGGTCGTGGAGATCTTTCATGCCCTGGGGAAGGTGAAGCGCCAATACCAGGGGGATGCCGACACCAGTCCCCAAGATCGCGTGGTGGCGGAGTACGCGGTCATGGAGGCTGCTGACCGCATCATCGCCCAATGTCCTAACGAGATGCAGGAGTTGGTTACTCTCTACGACGCGGATCCATCCAAGATCGAGGTCATACCGTCCGCGGTTGACGTCGATACTTTCCAGCCCGTCTCAAAGGAGAAGGCCCGGCAGGAGTTGGGGCTCGATCCCAGTGAATGGATGGCAGTGTACGTGGGGAGGATGTTGCCCAGAAAGGGGATAGACAACCTGGTGCTGGCGTTCGCGCGGCTGGCCCGACGGTCGACCGTGCCCATGCGGTTGCTGATAGTGGGTGGGGAGACGGTGGACGGCGATCCCATGCAGACGCCCGAGATCCGTCGCCTGGCCGACATCGCGACTTTGCATCGGGTTCGAGACCGAGTGGTGTTCACTGGAAAGCGGCCGCAGGATCGGCTCAAGCTCTACTACTCGGCCGCCGACGTCGCGGTCACGACCCCCTGGTACGAGCCCTTTGGGCTGACTCCGCTGGAAGCCATGGCCTGCGGAGTGCCTGTCATCGGCTCCGACGTCGGGGGCATCAAATTCACCATCGCCGATGAGGAGACCGGTTTCCTGGTCCCGCCCCGGGATCCGATTGCCCTTTCCCGACAGATGGAGAGACTGCTGCTGGACCGTGCCATGGCTCGTCGGATGGGACGAGCCGCGAGGGCTCGAGTCGAGAGGTTGTTCACCTGGCAGAAGGTGGGGGAACGGACCGCGGAGCTGTACGAGGCGATGCTCAGGGCCCACCGAGATGGTCTGACCCACTCGCGAAACGGCCAGGGGCGAAACGGCCATGCGATCGTGCCATTTCCGTCGGGAGGCGCCGGAGGCGGTGCGACGGCGAGGAAGGGCGGGGCATCATGAGGCGGCGAGGAAGACTTCCATGAGCCCCACGCTTGAGGTCCTCATTCCGACCGCCGGCCGAAAGACCGGGTTGGCCGTGGTGTTGGCCAGTCTTTTCGGCCAGAGCTACCGGGAGTTGGATCTCGTTATCTCGGACCAGGGGGATGATGAGGGAATGCTGGACTCCGCGGAGATCCAGACCCTGGTGAGGGCATTCCGCTACCGGGGACGGCGGGTGAGGACTTTCCGCCATCTGCCCAGACGGGGCCTCGCGGAGCAACGCCACTTCCTGCTGAGTCAGAGCGAGGCGGACTGCGTTCAATTCCTGGACGACGACGTCCTGCTGGAGCCGGAGGTGGTGGAACGAATGCTGATGGTGATGCGGCAGGAGCAGATCGGTTTCGTGGGTTGCGCGGCAACCGGCTTGAGCTACCTGGACGATTTCCGTCCGTGGCAGCAGAACATCGAGCTGTGGGAGGGGCCGGTTCAGCCTGAGCCATTTGAGTGGGAGGAGATCCCATGGGACCGACACAAGGTGAACAATGCCGCGAATCCCCTGCACCTGGCGGCGATGCTGGTAACGGGGAATGAGCCAGTACGCTACAAGGTAGCCTGGGTCGGTGGCGCCAACGTCCTGTACGACCGCAAGAAGCTGCTAGATGTGGGCGGCTTTTCCTGGTGGGACCGGCTACCGGCCGAGCACGCGGGCGAGGAGGTGTTGGCTCAGCTCCTGCTGCTGCGGAAATACGGGGGATGCGGGATATTGCCCAGCGGCACCTACCACCTGGAGTTACCTACCCTGGTACCCAACAGAGAGGTGAACGCCAC
>DAHXJB010000088.1:0-8219 GCA_027372455.1 Chloroflexota bacterium
GTGCCCCGATCAAGGGCTGGGAGCATGAGGCAATCGGCCTAGGCATCAACCACGTCTGACCAAGCAGGAAGTTCCGTTCGTTAGCAGAGAGAGGGTAGCACAAGAGCAGCAGGCCTTCCTAGCCTGATTCGTGGACCGGGCAAAACAAGATATCAAGCGCCGCCCAAAGTCGATAGTCGAGAGGGGGCAGCGTCCAAGCCCAATGGGCTTGAGGCCTGTCCCCTCTTCCTTATTATTTGGGAGGGAAGGTGCAGAAGAATCTCACCGAGCTCGATGACAGGAGAGTCGAGATGGCTGGCAGCAGTGAAACTGCGGATGCCCGAACGGGGCAGAAGGTCGAGACCAAACCTGAGGTACTGCTGGATGGACAATCTCTGACCATCGAGGATGTGGTCGCTGTTGCCCGCCACGGGAGGAGGGTGGCTCTATCGCCAGATGCCCGTGGACGTGTGCTGGAGTCTCACCAAATGGTTCAAAGACTGGTGAGAGAGCAGTCAACCGTGTATGGTGTCACCACCGGTTTCGGCCAGCTGTGCAATGTTCCCATCTCGGCCAAGGACGCCCGTGTCCTGCAAAGGAACCTCATCCTGAGTCACTCTGCTGGTGTTGGACCCGCCTTCGAGGAGCCCGTGGTAAGAGCGATCATGCTGCTGCGAGCAAATGCGTTGGCCAAGGGTCACTCGGGTGTCAGTCTTGATATCATCTCGACTCTGATCGCCATGTTGAACGCGGGGGTTCACCCCATTATCCCAGCCAAAGGATCAGTCGGTGCGAGCGGTGATCTGGCTCCCTTGGCCCACATGGTTCTCGTGATGCTGGGAGAGGGAGAAGCCACATACAAGGGACAACGCCTGAGCGGTCACGAGGCCCTGAAGAGGTGTGACATCCCTCCCGTGGAACTCGGCCCAAAGGAAGGACTGGCGCTGATCAATGGCACGCAGGTGATGACCGCGCTGGGGATACTGACCACCTACGACGGGGAAAATGTGCTGAAGGCGGCTGACATCGCCGCAGCCATGACGTTCGAAGCTCTCGGGGCGAATCCTGGCGCCTTCGATGCTAGGGTCCACTCCCTCCGGCCTCACGCGGGTCAGGCCCAGTGCGCCTCAAACCTGCGTTCCCTGCTTGATGGCAGTGATCTCTACACCACGCCCCGAACGAGCAGGGTGCAAGATCCCTACAGTCTGCGCTGTGTCCCTCAAGTCCACGGGGCGTGCAGAGATGCTGTAGCCTTTGTCAGGCGCACCCTCACCACGGAGATGAACTCAGCGACCGATAACCCCCTCCTCTTCCCCAGCGATGGAGTGGTCCTGTCGGGAGGGAACTTCCACGGTGAGCCGGTGGCCATCGCCCTGGACTTCCTGGGCATCGCTCTCGCCGAGGTCGCCAGCATCTCCGAGAGGAGACTTGACAAATCGCTGAATTCCGCATTTAGTGAGTTGCCCATTTTCCTGACGCGCAGCAGCGGGCTCAATTCGGGTCTGATGCTCACTCAGTACACGGCGGCGGCCCTTGTTAACGAGAACAAGGTGCTGGCGTCTCCAGCCAGCGTGGATTCCATCCCCACATCGGCTGGACAAGAAGACCACGTGAGCATGGGGACCACAGCGGCACGCAAGGCTTGCGATATACTGACGAATACCCAGTACGTCGTGGCGATAGAGCTGCTCGCTGCCGCGCAAGCATTGGACCTCCGCCATCCGGACCAGCTAGGAGGGGGAACGGCAGTAGCCCACCACCTCATCCGCAACAAGGTGGCTACACTAGTGGAGGACCGCGTCCTCGCGCCCGATATAGAGCAGATGTTTCATCTGGTGCGCTCTGGGGAGCTGGCGGAGAGAGTGGGGGAGGTTGCACCCATCTTCTAACACGACTGAATCTGGGCATCTCTCGCTGCAATGACAGGCATGCTTGCTGGTCTGCCGGGGGCAACTTGGATGGTGACAGCCTGGTGATGGTAGCCTTTAGTAACCACTCATAGGGAGGTCGTGGGGATGAGATTGGAAGAACGGTCATTACAAACGGACGTACTGGTGTTGGGCGGCGGGTTGGCTGGCTGCATGGCGGCGATAAAGGCTGCCGAGCATCCCCTGGATGTGACTCTGGTGGAGAAATCCAAGCCGGAAAGGAGTGGGTGCGCCGCCACCGGGCTTGATCACTTCTGGACGTTGCCGCCCGACAAGGGTGTGACGGCCGAGCAACTCATCCGGCAGTACTCCGAGAACGTTGAGTATCTGGTGGATCAAGAGATTCTCCACACCATCGTCACGGAAAGCTTCAACAGGGTTCAGGACATGGAGCGCTGGGGGCTCAACATGCGAGCCGACGATGGCAAGTACCGGTGGGTTCGTGAGCCGTTCATTTACCCGTACGAGCTGAGCATTCATTTTGCCGGGCACAACATAAAGCGGGTGCTGACTGAAGAAGCGCGCAAGAGGGGCGTCAAGATCGTGGAGCGGGCCATGGCCACCCGTCTGCTCACTGACGAGGGGCGAGTAGTGGGCGCCTTGGTGCTGAACCATCGCCAGAACTGCATCACCGCGATCCACGCCAAGGCTGTGGTGATTACCACGGGAGGCGCGACCAGGTTCTATCGCACGCCCTCCGGGCGGTCCTTCAGCACCTTCGCCTCGCCATCCGACACCGGCGACGGTTTCTCCATGGCCTTCAATGCCGGAGCGGAGCTCACCTGCATGGAGTTCTCCGAGGGCACCGCGGCACCTAAGTCTTTCAGGCCTGGGAGTATTGGCAACTTCACCTCCGTCGGCGGCAAGTTGATCAACGTCAAGGGTGAGCCTTTCGCCAGGACCCATCTCCGATTCAAGTTTGCGGCCAACTTCCTCAAGGAGGTCGAAGAGGGAAATGGCCCCCTCTTCGTCGACACCTCGGGCATTGCAGATGAAGACTGGAAATGGACGGAGATGGGGCTTGCCAACGAGGTGCCCATGTTCCTGGAGCACCTGAAGAAGACCGGCCGGTTTGGCAAGGCGACCAGACTGGCCGTAGGGATCACAGAGTACGACGTGCGCGATGGACGCAGCGGTCTGGTGATCGATCGCTACGGCCGCGCCTCTCTTCCTGGTCTTTACGCGGCCGGTGACGCCATGGGAGGCGTCGCCGAGGCGGGAATGCCAGGAGCCATAACCATGGGCTGGAAGGCCGGTGAGAGCGCCGCCGCTTTCGCCAGTGACGTGCCCCACGGGCGGATCGACTCAGAGCAGATCTCTGAGGAACGACAGCGGCTGGGGGCACCTCTTCAGCGCCAGGAGGGAATAGAGTGGACCGAGGTGCAGAGGGTGCTCCAACAGGTCATGTCGGAGCAGGTGGAGAGGGCTCGATCCGAGAGCGGCTTGCGCTTCGCTCTCGGGAAGGTGGAGGAACTCACCGAGATCGCCGGTCAGAGGCTGATCGCCCACGACGGTCACCAGCTCTATCGCACCGCCGAGATACTGAGCCTGCTGGATACGGCCCGAATGGTGATAGTCGCCTCCTTGGAAAGAAAGGAAAGCAGGCACCTTCCTTACTTCGAGCGACGGGAATTCCCCAATCGCGACGATGAGAACTGGCTCAAGTTTGTCGTCCTGCAGAAGGACGGGGAACGGGTCAAAGTCACAAACAGACCCATACCGATGATTTACGGGAGGTCCTGACATGCCACCAAGGGTAGATCGAGAGCTCTGCACGAGTTGTGGAAACTGCGTTGAGTATTGTCCCGAGGATGTGCTCAGGTTGGAGGGCGGGGTGGTGCTGCTGAAGTACCCCGAAGAGTGCTGGCAGTGTGGAGTGTGCAGGCTGGAGTGTCCTACCGGCGCCATAGAAATGGTCTTTAGCCTCGACAATACGCTGCTGGTGGAGGAGTAGGCTGATAAGGAAAAGGTCGATGAAGAGTGCTCCTTTGCTAATGATCCCTGGTCCCACGCATGTAGACCCCCGGATCCTGCGTGCCTTGAGCCAGAATACGATCCACTTCACCAGCAGCGAGTTTGCCCGGTTGCTGCTTGACACCGTTGCAGACCTGAAAACGATCATGCAGACTAGTGGAGATGTGATCGTCATGGCTGGTACGGGGACTTTCGGCCTGGAGTCGGCCATAGCCAACACCGTGCGGCCTGGAGACAGGGTACTGGTCCTGAACCACGGGAAGTGGGGGGAGCGCTTCGCCAGAATAGCGCGATCCTACGGGGCCGCGGTGAAAGAGTTGACGGCTGAGCCCGGCGAGGTGGTGCCGCTGGCCTCGGTGGAGAGCGAGCTGAGAGAACGGCACTACGAGGTGGTGCTGGCAACCCATGTGGAGACATCCTACGGCGTGCGCGCCCCCATAGCCGAGATTGCCAAGCTGGTGCACCAGCACGATAGTCTGTTCATTGTGGACGGGGTATCGAGCACCGGCGCCGTGTACGAGCCGATGGACGATTGGGGTATCGACGTCCTGGTTACCGCCTCGCAGAAGGCGCTCGGCTGCCCCCCGGGTCTGGCCATTCTGGGGATCGGGCCGAGGGCCTTGCGGGTTCGTCGCGAGAGGGATAGCATCCCCCATCATTATGGCGATTGGCTGGAGTATATCCGCGTTCTTGAGAACCCGACCGTCGAGACTCATGTGACCCATCCGGTCAACATGATCTACGCTCTGCGGGAGGGGCTGCGGCTCATCATGGAAGACGGCATCGAGAAGCGGATCGCGAGGCACGAGCGCTGGGCTAGGGCCGCGAGGGCCGGTCTCGTGGCCCTGGGCTTTCAGCCGCTGGTCAGGGAGGAAGTTGCAGCCAGCACGGTCACGGTGGCCTTGTATCCGCCTGAAGTGCCGGATGCAGCGTTTCGAGCGGCCGTCGAGAGACACGGGGTGGTCATTGCGTCGTGCGTCGGTGCCCTAGCCGGCAAAGGCGTCCGCCTTGGCCACATGGGGAATATCACCGATCTTGACATCATCGGTTGTTTCGGCGTCTTCTAGCAGGTGCTTCTCGAGATGGGTCACTCTGATCTGTTGGGAAAGGGGGTGGCCGCTGCCGAGGCTGCGTTGCGGTAGCTAGGGTGATCGTCCGGTACTTCTTCTGGAGGTATGGAAATGTTGTCGTCTATCAAATGCAAGTTTAACTGGATCGGAGTGCTTGGTATCGTGTCCCTGGCCGTCGTGCTGGTCAGTGGCTGTGCGGCACAGACACCACAGCCGACAGCGGCACCGGCCAAATCTGCTGCTCAGGCGGCTCCGGCGACAGCGCCGTCGGCAACCAATGGGATAGCACCCGCCGCGGCCGCGCCTACCGCAGCTGCACCCGCTTCGAATCAGGTGGTGATCTTTCCAAATATCGGCATTACGGAGCCACCGACCACCGATCCCGCGGTAGCCGGTGACGGCAACTCCATGGAGGTGGTCAGTCTCGTCTACAGCGGCCTGGTGAAGCTGGACCAGAATCTCAGGCCGGTGCCCGACGCGGCGACCAAGTGGGACGTGTCCAGCGATGGCTTGGTTTACACCTTCCACTTGCGTAACGACATCAAGTTCTCTGATGGGACTCCGGTCACGGCCGAGGATTTCGCCTACTCCATCAACCGTGCCCTGAACCCGGCCACCAAGTCGGCCGCGGCCAAGACCTATCTCAGCTTCATCGCTGGAGCGAAGGACGTGCTGGCGGGGAAGGCGGCTACGGCCAGTGGAGTGAAGGTGCTGGATCCGCTGCGGCTGCAGATCACGTTGGAGAAGCCGATCAGCTACTTCCTGGATACCTTCGCCTTCGCCACATCGGCAGTTGTCAAGCGCGCTGCCGTCGAGGCCAACAACGGCGATTTCACGAAGGTGGCGACCAACATCGGAACCGGACCCTTCATGATCAAGAGCTGGCAGCACAACGCGGAGATGGTTCTGGTTCCCAATCCCTACTGGTATGGCGGCAAGCTGCAGTTGGCTGAGTACCGCATGCCTTTCGTCAAGGATGTGGCCACGGCCTACAAGATGTACGAGGCCGGCCAGTCCGATCTCACCACGGTGCCGTCGGACAACATCAGCGATGCAGCGAAGCAGCCTGATTTCGTTCGCTCGCCGCGCCTCCGGACAACGGCGTTGGTGCTGAATCTGAAGCAATCCCCGTTGGACAATCCCAAGGTGCGTCAAGCCCTGGCCGCCGCCCTGGATCGAGCCACGATTGACAACGTGGTGCTCAAGGGCCAGTTGGCCCCCATCAAGGGCATCATCCCGCCCGGCATGGTCGGCTACAATCCAGACATCAAGGGCTACGACTTCAATCCCGACAAGGCCAAGCAGTTGCTGACCGAGGCCGGATACCCCGGAGGCAAGGGGCTACCGCAACTGACCCTGTCCTTCCCAACGGGCGGTCCCGACCCGGATACGGCCAGGACGGTGACGGCTATGCAGCAGATGTGGAAGCAGGTGGGTATCGATGTGAAGCTGAATGGTATGGACTTCAGCGCCTTCATGAAGGCTCGCAACGAGCACAGCCTGCCCTTCATCTACACCGGGTGGGGAGCCGACTGGCCTCATCCATCAGACTACCTCAGTCTGCTCCTGCGTTCCGGAATGGGTACCAACTGGTGCGATTACAGCAACCCGAAGTACGACCAGTTGGTTGACGAGGCCGATCACACCTTCTCCGATGAGAAGAAGCAGCTGGCTCTCTACGCCGAAGCCGAGCAGATGGCCGTCAGCGATGAGGCCTGGATCCCGATCGGCTCCCACGTGCGCATGTACAGGTTGAATCCTCGGGTGCATGGCTTCGTTTCCAATCCATCGTGGACTCTGGGCGTCATGGCTCCCGACTGGACTAAGGTCTCCGTGGCTTCCCGCTGATCTCTTGGATGTGCAGGGCGGATGGCTGGTTGAGATCCTCTTGGCCTGCCATCCGCCAAGCTGACTGGTCGAGTGGCAACGATGATCCAATTCATCATTAAGCGTCTAGTGTTCACGGTCTTCATTCTCTGGGGAGTCGTCACGATCGTCTTCTTTCTTTCCCATCTTGTCCCGGTGGACCCGGTCACGATGATGCTGGGAGAGAGGTACGATCAAGCTACCTATGACCAGTTGCGCCACAGCTACGGCCTTGACCAGCCGCTCTGGCTGCAGTACGCGACCTACATCTGGCAACTGCTGCACGGCAATCTCGGGAAGTCGTTTCACTATGTTAACAGACCAGTGGTAGACATCCTCAAAGCTGGGGTGCCCATATCTCTGGAGCTGGGTGGTCTGGCCATGCTTCTGGAGCTGGCGATAGGCATCCCCAGTGGTGTGCTGTCGGCCATCAAGCAGAATAGCTGGATCGACCGTGTCAACATGGGTGTGATGATGGTGTTCTACTCGGTACCCAACTTTGTTCTCATTCCCATCTGCATGCTGGTCTTTGGCGTGCAGTTGCGTTGGCTGCCGGTCGCTGGATGGGGATCCGTTTCCCACATGGTCATGCCGGTGGCCGTTTACACGGCTTTGGGCACCGCGTTCTATGCCCGTCTGACCCGCAGCGCCATGCTGGAGATCCTGCGCGAGGACTACATACGCACGGCTCGCTCCAAGGGGCTAGCGGAACGAATGATCATCTACAGGCACGCCCTCCGCAACGCCATGGTTCCACTGGTTTCGGCGCTCAGCCCATCCTTGGCCTTTATCGTCACAGGTGCATTCGTCATCGAAAGCATGTTCAATATCCCGGGGATCGGGTATATAGCTATACAGGCCACCCAGATGAACGACTATCCCGTGGTCGCCGGGTTGACACTCATTTTGGCCGCGGCTGTGGCCGTACTGAACACGATAGCAGACATCTTGTATACGATTATCGACCCTCGTATTCGACTGTAAGCAACTGAGATGGGAGCAGCTACTCGGGGATGAGCGAAGCGGGGATGGAGCCAACCCTCACTTGGCCGGTTGGAGCCAAACAGGGAGCAGAGCGACCGGAGATGCAGCCGATCTCGCCGTGGGCGCGCGCTTGGCGCCGTCTCCGACGGGACCGCATATCTATGGCCAGCCTGATCGTGATTGTTGTCTTCTGCCTGTTAGCCATCTTTGCACCCTGGGTTTCTGGGCACAGTCCCTATTTCCAGGACTACGCCCAGTTGGACGCGTGGCCGAGTGGAGCTCACTGGTTGGGCACCGACGATCTGGGACGCGACGTTCTGGCCCGCCTGCTCTATGGGCTGCGGGTATCTCTCGCCATCGCCATCTTTACTGAATTGATTACGGCCATCCTGGGGATAGGTGTGGGGGTAGTGGCTGG
>DAHXJB010000106.1:0-1850 GCA_027372455.1 Chloroflexota bacterium
GAGCAGCAACGCAGGATGGGCATTGCCGATGTGCTGGACGAAGTGGTCCGACCCCATGGCAACCGGAATGGGTTGAGCGTAGGCTCGCTGACCAGCTTCTGGCTGGCCTACATACTCTCGCAAGCCGACCACCGGATGAGCGAGGTGGAACCCTGGGCGGCTGGCTTGCTGGAGACCTTGTCGGCCCTGACTTCGGAGCAGCTTCGGGTCAAGGATTTCACCGATGATCGGCTGGCCGATGTTCTTCGGCTGCTGGGTAACGACGAGACCTGGGGAGCTATCGAGGAGCGACTGGGCCAGCGGCTGGTGCGAGTCTATGATCTGGAGTTGGGGCCGGTGCGGCTGGATAGCACGAGCGTGGCGGTTTACCACGATCACGGGGGCAGCGTGCTGTTCCAGCATGGCCACAGCAAGGACCACCGACCCGACCTGGCTCAGTTCAAGGTGATGCTGGCGACGCTGGACCCGCTGGGGATGCCGGTGGCGACCTTCCCAGTAGCTGGGAACAAGCCGGACGATGGGCTCTATCTGCCAGCCATTGAGGGGGCTCGCAAAGTGGTGGGGCAGGGGGGCCGGCTGTACATCGGCGATACCAAGATGGGAACCGTGGCTACCCGAGCCTCTTTGCAGGCCGCGGGGGACTATTATCTGCTGCCGCTGGCTCAGACGAGGGAAGTGCCTGCCCTGCTGGCGGAGTTGGTCAGTCGGGTGAGGAGCAAACAGCAACGCCTGGAGCGGATCTGGTCCCAAGCGCAAACGGAGGCAGAAGGAGGGACCGGCCGAGGATAGCTGTTGGCCTTGGCCTACGAAACTAACCGACCTCAGAAAGGGACCGTGGATGGTCAGGCTGTGAGTTGGCAGGAGCGTCTCCTGGTGGTGTATTCGCTCTCCCTGGCCAGGCAACTGCGCCGCAACCTGAATGATCGGCTTTCCCGCTGCATGGAGGAGTTGGTGGAGCTGAGCCCGCCTCGAGCACGAGGGCGGCGGCAATGGTACGAGCTGGAGGGGCTGCAGGCTGCAGTGCGGTCTCTTCTGAAGAAGCACCAGGTAGAGGGCTTGCTGGAAGTCAGCTACGAACGGGAAGTGGTGGTACAGCGGCAACTCCGCCGATATCGGGACCATCCGGCCCGAAGGGAAGAGACGGTACGCTACGTCGTCCGGGTGAAGCGGAACAGTGCCGCCATCGCCACAGCGAGGCGCCTGTTGGGCTGGCGCTTGTACGGAACCAACGCCCCGAGCGAGAGGTTGGGACTGAGTTCGGCGATCTGGGCCTACCGAGGGTCGCCGTGCATAGAGCACGACTTCCACCGATTGAAGGGCCCCCTTGGCATCAGACCGCTGTACCTTCAGCGAGAAGATCACACTCGGGGGCTGGTCCGGCTGCTGTCCTTGGCCTTGAGGGTGCTGACAGTGGTAGAGCATGTGGTGCGGAAGGGACTGAAAGCGACTACCAAGACGTTGAGCGGACTGTATGCCGCCAACCCGAAGCGCATGACTCCATGCCCCACAACGGAACGCCTGCTCAGCAGCTTCCAGGGCATTACCCTGACGGTGGTGCACCTGTCGGAGGGGACGATTCGTCATGTCACTCCTCTGTCGGATCTTCAGCGCGCCATCCTGGCCCTGCTAGGCCTGCCCTGCTCCATCTACGGGAACCCTGCCCAGCCGGCTCCCCCAATTCCACCATAGCTCTCAAGAAATGAGCGAACGATGGGGTTCACGGCCGAGACGTCACACAATACTGCGATGAGCCAGGGCAGCGGTGGGGTTGCGCGGCCCCTGCTCTCGGTGTCACAATGGGCGGGCCCGCGATGGGTCCCTCGGGCGGAAGGCCGGAGGGGTGAGTATCG
>DAHXJB010000107.1:0-2105 GCA_027372455.1 Chloroflexota bacterium
ATTTCTCCGACTTTACCTATGGAGTTTCCGGAACTCTCAGCCAATTCCCACTCACCCGCTCTCTAAGGATGATGTGCATCTTCGTCGGTCCGGTTACTTCGCTCCTCGCCGCACACAGTCACCAAACGGCCCCACACGCTGCACGACTGAATCTATTTCAGTTATACTGAAATTACACGCAGTCGTCAATACCCAAGTGCGGCTCTTGAGGGGATAGTCGCGAGAGGAAAAACTCATGGAGTACCGCTCGATCTTCGACATCATTGGACCCATCATGATTGGCCCGTCCAGCTCTCATACTGCCGGAGCCACCCGCATCGGCCGCGCTGCCCGTTCTCTGCTGAAGGGCGAACCCACCTGGCTAGAGATCCGCCTCTACGGCTCCTTCGCCAAGACCTACAGAGGCCACGGCACTGACGTTGCCGTGGTGGGCGGCATCTTAGGCTTCAGCCCTTCTAATCCACAAATACCAAGGGCCCTGGAAATCGCTCGAGAGATCCACACAGACGTGAGAATCATGACGGACGCTTCCTACTCCGAGCACCCTAACACAGCGCGAGTTCGGCTAGGCAATCACGAGGAGGAGATCGAACTGCTCGCCGCTTCTATCGGCGGAGGCAACATCGAGATCCTTGAGCTCAATGGGTTTCAAGTGAAGCTGACCAGCAGCTCCGCCCTCATGATCTTTCACCTGGACCGGCCTGGAGTCATCGCTGGGGTAGCCAACTTGCTCGCCAGCCGAGGCATCAACATCGCTCGAATGGCGGTGTCACGAAGGGAGATAGGAGGGGAGGCGCTGATGATCATCGAACTGGATCAACCCATGACTGCACCAATACTCAACGAATTGGCGTTGGCACCGTTCGTATCGAGAGCCGCCCAGATGGAGTGCTAGCGGCGCTTCTTCGAGATTCTCCGTAACAGGAGGGGAGAGATGTTTCGCAGGGTATCCGAACTGGTCAAGCTGGCAGAGTCTCTGTCTGTTCCTATATCTGAAGTCATGATTCGACAGGAGTCAGAACTCTCCAGGCGGACTCGCGGGGAAGTCCTCCAACAAATGGAGCTGAACCTTGACACGATGGACAGGGCAGCTGCCCGGGGCTTAGTTGGAGACATTCGATCGGTATCGGGGCTCACCGGCGGAGATGCCGCCAGATTAGAGAAGTACATCGGCCTGGGGTCGTTCCTATCGGGCGAGACGGTCCTGGAAGCCGTCAGTAGGGCAATAGCCACTAACGAAGTCAACGCTGCCATGGGACTCATTTGCGCGACCCCGACTGCTGGCGCCTCCGGGGTCATCCCCGGCACGTTGTTCGCTCTTAGGAACAGGCTGGCCCCTACCCGAACACAGATGCTCAACTTCCTGTTCACCGCCGGCGCGTTCGGCTTGGTGATCGCCAACAACGCGACCATCTCGGGTGCGGTCGGTGGCTGCCAGGCTGAGATCGGTTCGGCCAGCGGCATGGCAGCCGCAGCCGCCGTGGAACTGGCGGGCGGCAAGCCGCATCAATCGGCCCACGCTATGGCCCTTGCTCTCCAGACCATGCTCGGCCTAGTCTGCGACCCGGTGGCAGGACTGGTAGAGATCCCTTGCGTGGTTCGAAGCGGCATGGGCTCAGCCCACGCGCTGATAGCAGCAGACATGGCTTTGGCCGGCATTGAAAGCAGGATCCCGTGCGACGAAGTAATAGACGCAATGTTGCAGATAGGACAGGCGATGCCGGTAAGCCTACGAGAGACAGGACAAGCCGGACTCGCTAACACCCCCACTGCACGTGTTTTGGGGGCCAGGGTCTTCGGGACGCCGCTTCCGAGCAACTATCCGCCCTCAGTCCAAGAACGCAAAGTTTCCTCCTCTTAGAGTTTCGACCAACGCTCAGGTCGGACCAACATCTCACCCCAGCAGGAACCCCCTGGGGAAGGGGTCCTCGGGATCCAAGACCAGCGTGTTGAAGCCGCTGATGAAGGCTCTACCCTTGATAGTGGCGATCACCGCCAGGTACCCCCCGACTCGGGTCTTCTACCTTCCTCCCCCCACCGGAGGAAAGAAGGCCACCCGATCCCCCTGCCTCAACGTCCGATCCAGGGAAGAGGCCTCGTCGTTG
>DAHXJB010000153.1:0-3544 GCA_027372455.1 Chloroflexota bacterium
ATGGCGTAATCCACGGCGTAGTAGAAGGCCCTGGCGAAGTCGTCGGCCCTCTCCTTGCGACCGTATTGATCGTTGCCCAGGTGGACGTCGCCCAGGTGGAGGAAGGTAGCTTTCATGGGCCCCCTTTGTACAACATGCCCGCCTCTTCTGCAATAGCTAGGGCCTTTTCAAAGTCGGTGCAACTGTCATGCTGAGCGAAGCGAAGCATCTCCTGGGGTCGAAAGAGGAGACCCTTCGCTACGCTCAGGGTGACAACGAAAAGGGCCTATGCAATAGCCGCGGCCCATTTACATCGTCGGCCCTGGCCGATATCATGGGCCGACTCAGCACTCAGCACTCAACACTCAGCACTCAACACTCAACACTCAACACTCGACTTTTGCACCTTAACAACTGAAACTCTCAAGCGTTCGGCTAGGCCAAGGACGCCCGTTCAGGGTGGCCCTAAGCAACACCCACCCTACCATCACTCGGCGGTGCCATTGAGTGATGTAGTAGCTGCTTATCGACTAGCCGACATCCCGACGAGTCGGGATGCCTATCGCGATGGCCTAAGCCGCGCAGACGGCCCGCAACAGCGGCGCCATCACCTGGTGCAGGGTCTGACCTTGCGCCAAGCCGGCGCTGATAAACAACGCCAGGCTCCATAGGCTCTGGGCCTGCGTCACCCGGCACCAGAAGGCTGCGCTGCCCTCAAGCTGCAACTTGAGTTCACGTTGAAGCCTATGGCGAAGGAGCGGGTCGTGTTGGGCGGCACGCAGTAAGCTGTACACCGTGGCGACCAAGGCGACATGTCGTCCAATCGCCTCGAAGTCCCGCAGTTGATACTGGTCGAGCCCTTCGGCCTTGCCTTCTTCATGATAGACTTCCACGGGCCAGCGATGGCGCCGGATGCGCGTGATGCCCGAAGCCTGCCAGTGCAGGCGGTTGGCGATGATGAACACCGGATCGTCGCTCAGGTTCTCGTGGCGATAGTTGATCACCAGGCGGACCTTTCCGAACGACTCAATCCGGTGCGTCATGCAGTAGCTGTAGTACGGCTCGCGCTCCCCCTTGTAGTGGATCGTCAGACGCTTGAAGACGCCGGGCCTCTTCTCCGCTAGCGCCAGTAGATGCTCCGCTTTCAGTCGTGCGGCGAAGGCGTCCAACCGCTCGGCGCCAGTCTTGAGGATCACTCGATCCTTCTCAGCCAAGCTGCCGACGTAGGCCAAACCCAGCCCGTCGCCGATGTATCGACAGAACCCAGGCTGGGTGTACCAATTGTCGAAGGTCACCGGAACGCGTTCGCGCAACTCGGGATGGGTTACGACCCAGCGCGTGAGCAATTGCTCGGCGATCCGCAGCTTGCTGTCGTACAATGCCGCCACCTCGGGCCGGTCCGAGTGACGGCGCCACACTCCCTGTAGGTAGGCTTTCCACTTCTCCGGGGCCTCCGTTTTCAGGGCTTCCTTGGACTCCCGAAGTGGAATGCCCGCAGCGACCAGCCCCTGTTCGAGCTGTTCCAGGACCATGGGCTTCCAGAGCTGAAAGAACACCGGATAGTCGGTATCGTCATCACTGTAGTGTAGGGTCACCAGGTTGTGCGCCCAGACGTAGCGCTCTTCCTTGGGATCGTACAGCTTGGCGATCTCGTCGAAGTGCCTCCCGTAGTGGGTGAGCAGCGTGTCATCCACGCTGAGCACGCCATGGGGCTTGAGTTGCGTAGCCGGCAGGCTGCCCAGCAGGTCCAAGCGCGCCTGATTAAGCTCCGTGACGCTGAACGGACTCTCGGTGAGCAAGCGATTGAGGGAACTCTGGTTGCGGCTCTCCAGTACGAACAAGCGGTTGATACCCTCCACCGTCTTGTTCTCCGACACGATCAGGCCGCTGATGTACCGCTCGAACTGCACCAAGGCTGCCGGTGAGAACACTCGCTCAAAGTAGGGCGCATAGTGCTTCACCAACTCGGGGAACTCGACCAGCGGAATCATCCTTCACCTCCTGGAGCGTGCATCGAGATGGCTCTCCGCCACTCCAGAATGTGTACCCGCCGTGCCCAGCTACCCAACGCTTGAGAGTTTAGTTGTTAATGTGCTGCAAAAGTCGAGTCAGGACTCTGAACTAGAACTCGAGGTATCCCCGTGCGAACGCGATCGATCCTGATGACACTGGCTCCCATCTTGCTGCTGGCGCTGCTAGCAGCAGGTTGCCAGCCGTCGGCCGCGACGTCCGAGCCCATGAAATCGGCTTCTCAGCCGAAAGGAGGAACACCGGTGGCGAAGCAGTACGGCGCGCCCCCGCCCATGACCATCGACCAGAACAAGAGCTACACGGCCACCCTGCACACGACCCTGGGCGACGTGCAGGTCGGGCTGTTCCCCAAGGACGCGCCCAAGACGGTCAACAACTTCGTCTTCCTGGCTCGCGAGGGCTTCTACGGCAACGTCAAGTTCCACCGCATCATCAAGGGCTTCATGGTCCAGACGGGCGATCCGACGGGGACGGGGGCCGGGGGCCCGGGCTACCGCTTCGCCGACGAGCCGGTGACTCGGGAGTACAATCGGGGGACCCTGGCCATGGCCAATGCCGGCCCCAACACCAACGGCAGCCAGTTCTTCATCATGCACGCCGACTACCCGCTGCCCAAGAACTACACCATCTTCGGCCAGGTGACGGACGCCAAGAGCCTGGAGACCCTGGACAAGATCGCCGGTACCCCCGTCAGCAGGAGCAGCACGGGCGAGATGTCGGTGCCCACCCAGGACGTCCGGATCACCAGCGTGGAGATCCAGGAGAAGTAGGTAGCGGCAGCCGAGCCGAGAAGATCGAAGCCTCCCGCCCACCCGCGCGGGAGGCTCTCTGTTTGTAGGAGCCGGCTCCAGCCGGCAACCCTGGATCGCGTTCACCCCGACCCGCCGTGCCACACGCACCGCGCGCTCCGCCCTCGCCGCCTCGACCCTACGTTCTTCGCGTGCCGTCCGGCCGATCCTGCCGCCGGATCGGATCGGCCAGCAGGGACCCCACCAGCAACGCCAGCGCCGCCCCCAGCAGCTGTCCCGACAGCTCGGCCGTGAGCCAGTGGTAGCCCCCATAGACCCGGATCAGGCCAAAGAGCAGGGAGGCCGTCGCCGCGACCACAGACCCCAGGCGGGCCACCCCTCCATCTCGCCGCCACAGCACCATCGCCACCAGCAGGCAGAAGAAGGCGGTGCGGAGGGCTGAGCCGCTCAGGTAGTAGCCGTCGCCGCCGAAGCCGGGGTTCACCCATGGATAGGGCGGCCAGGGTTTCAGATCGATCGGCATGGGCTGCCGGTGGAGCGTGTACTTCGCCACCACCTCCACGGGCACCAGAAGCAGGAAGGCCAGGGGCGCCGCCGATCGGAAGCCCCAGCCCCGCCACCAGAGGACCGCGGCCGCCACCAGGCCGTAGAGGAGACAGAACTCGGGGGACCAGAGGAGAGCCACCGCGGTGAACCGGGGCTCCACCAGAGGGCCGAGGGTGGCGTCGGCAGCCCCGGCGGCACCCAAATCGATGCCATCCGCCAGCCGCAGGCCGATCAGCAGC
>DAHXJB010000158.1:0-4721 GCA_027372455.1 Chloroflexota bacterium
CGGTTGTGCTTTCCTTAGCCGGAACAGCGCTATTCTAGCCGCTGGGTGGGTTGCCTGGCATCTGTGGACAACGCGCAACCGTTCTGATCGGTTGGCCCTGGTCAAGATTGCTCTCAAAGGACTCGCCCCCGTGGCGATGGCGGTCGGCTTGCAGTTGGGCTATAACTACCTCAGATTTGGCAACGTTCTCGACTTCGGGCTGGCCTACCACCAGATGGCCGGGCGATTTGAAGCCGACTTCCACAGATATGGTGCCTTCAGTCTTCACTACCTGCCTGTCAACCTGTTCTATACCTTCGTGGGTTTTCCTCCTCTGGCCATATTTGGCCCGCAACCTGACGTCGATTTCTGGATGGGCGGAAGCCTTTTCCTGATGAGCCCACTGTTCCTGCTGGCCATTCCCGGGATCTATCGCTGGTGGGGACGGCATGGCTGGGCTCTAGCTGTTTCGTGTGTCGTCGGTTTGCTGCCGGCGTTGTTCCTGATGGGGACCGGCTGGGTGGAGTATGGCCCCCGCTACACTCTGGACATAACAGTGCCGCTGCTGGTGGCGACGGCCTTGGGTGCCTCTCTCGTGTCCACGCGGTCCGTTGCCGTGTTGAGCTTGATCTCAGTGGCCATCTGCTTGCCCGGCGCGATGCTGCTGGGGAGGATGATGTGGTAATGAATCCCTTGTCTGCTAGTCCTCCAGATCGAACCATCCGTCGGTTGGCGCTGCTCGCGACCGCAGGCTGGGTTGCGGGCATTATTCTGATCGGCTACGTGGCCCTCACGAGTTGGCCGCAGCTCCCCTACAGAGTGGACTTCATCTCCTTTTGGACCGGGGGATACCTGGTGAGGGATGGTCACGGCGCGGAGATGTTCGATCTGGACGCTCAGCAGCTCTTCAGATCGAATCTCCGGCCCTCCTATGCGGCAACGGAGAAGGTCCCTCTTGGTCGTGAGTATCTTCCCTACATCAGCCTGCCCCCTATGGCGCTTCCCTACCTGCCATTGACTCTGTTCACGGTACCCCAGGCCTATCTCATCTGGTGGGTCCTCAACTACGGTGCCTTTGCGTTGGCCATCGCCCTGTCTCTGCGCGGGCAACCCTTTGCTCGCGCATGGGCCGTTCTGATGCTGGCCTTTGGGGCGGTCACTAGCACCCTGTACGAAGGCCAGGTCTATGCGCTGTTCCTGCTGGCGCTCAGTCTCGCCATCTGGGCACTGAGGTCCGATCGGCCACTTGTGGCAGGCCTCCTATTGGGTGCACTGTGGACGAAACCGCAGTATGGCGTGGTCTTCCTGCTCGTTTTTCTCGTGAAGGGCCGATGGAGGGAGTTTGCAGGAATGGTGGCTGCCGGGCTTGTGGTGCTGATCCTCTCCGTAGCCATGGTGGGCTTCACCGGTGCGGTGAGGTACATGGCGCTTCTAAAGGAGTTGGGCTCATTCGGGGACTGGTCGGTCAACCCGCAGGCGATGGTGAACTGGAGAGCCTTTCTGGTGAATCTTGACCCACATATGCCCGACGTAGCGGGCTCGCTGCTGGTCCTTGCGTTGGGAGGCCTGACAGTACTGCTCTCTCTGCTGGCGTGGCGCGGGGAATGGGATCCCCTTTCCGAACGCTTCTCGCGACAGATGCTGGTGGCGGTGATCGCTACGCTGGTTGCCAGCCCCCACAGCCATTTCCACGGGCTGGTGTTGCTTTTCGCCCCGCTCAGTTACCTGCTGCCCACCATTGTAAAGGGACGGGGAATGGATTCCGCCCTGCGCTTGGTATTGCTTGCCGGCTATATTCTGGCGTCGGTGGCCTGGGTATTCGTTCGAATTCGGTGGCTGTCTATGCCCCTGCTCGTCATCGCGATGGCGATCCTGCTTCTGCAGGGTGCGAGAACCGAGCGGGTGGCGCAACCGAGCTAGCGAGGATCGCGCACTCGCACTGGGTCCGCATCTCGCGCCCTGCCTGGTCTCTCCATGCCGTATGTTTGCCGCTCTTCCTCCCAACTTGGTACACTCAATAGCATGGAAGACCGTTACGACGTGATTGTAGTGGGGGCGGGACATGCCGGCTGCGAGGCCGCGTTGGCGGCCGCGCGGATGGGCCGGCGTACCCTGATCCTCACCATGAATCTCGATACCATCGGTTTGATGCCCTGCAATCCCTCGATCGGTGGCCCTGCCAAGGGCAACCTTGTGCGGGAGATCGACGCCCTCGGCGGCGAGATGGCCAGGGCGATCGACGATACCTTCATCCACATTCGCACTCTGAATACGGGCAAGGGCCCGGCTGTTCAGGCTCTCCGTGCCCAAGCCGACAAGGCTGCTTATCGTCTGAGGATGAAACGCGCCCTGGAGCAGCAACCGGGACTGCGGTTGAAGCAGGGCATGGTGACAGGGCTCCTCGTGGAATCAGTCGATGGTATGACGGATGGGCCGCGGCTGAGCAGCCAGCGCCATCGCGTCCGTGGGGTGGTTACGGACCTGGGTCGACGATACCTCGCGAGGACGGTTGTCCTCACCACCGGCACCTCGTTGGCAGGTCGAGTCATCGTTGGGAACGTGGCCCAAACCGCTGGACGGTCGGGAGAGGCGGCCGCAACAGAACTGCCCCGCGGCCTGCGGGAGTTGGGTTTTCAGCTCGGCCGACTGAAGACGGGCACCCCCCCACGGATAGACGTGCGCTCCATAGACTTCTCCCGGACGGAGTTGGTGCCAGGGAGCCAGATCCCTCTTCACTTCAGCTACTGGCCATCACAGGCGGCGGATCGGCAGTCCTTCCCTGCGCCACATCCGGCCTATCCTCGAGGGGAGGCGAGCCCGTGGAGACCTCAGCTGCCCTGCTACCTGGTCTACACCACTCATGAGACTCATCAGATCATTCGGGCGAACCTCGATCGGGCACCGCTGTTCAACGGTCTCATAGAGGGCATCGGACCACGCTATTGTCCATCGATAGAGGACAAAATCGTTCGGTTCGCTCATAAGGAGCGGCACCAACTGTTTCTGGAGCCTGAGGGTTGGGAGACCGGAGAGGTGTATGTACAGGGGGCCAACACCAGCCTGCCTGAAGACGTGCAGGTTGAGATGTTGAGGGCTATCCCCGCTCTGGCCCGAGCGGAGATCATGCGGGTAGGCTATGCTATTGAGTACGACTACGTTCCTCCCAGCCAGATCACGGCCTGGTTGGAGACCAAACGGGTTGCCGGGCTGTTCTTCGCGGGGCAGATCAACGGGACCTCCGGCTACGAAGAGGCCGCCGGCCAAGGTATTCTGGCGGGGATAAACGCGGCGCTGGCAGTGGTAGGAGAAGCTCCTCTGCTGCTAGATCGGTCGCAAGCATATATTGGTGTCATGGTGGATGATCTGGTTACGCGTGAGATCCTTGAGCCCTATCGATTACTGAGCTCTCGCGCCGAGCATCGGCTGCTGCTTCGTCAGGACAACGCTGACGAACGGCTGACTCCCATCGGCCACCGACTGGGTCTGGTGGACGAGGAGCGCTACCGTCGCACAATGGAGAAGTACGATAGGGTGAATCGCGAAACGGAGCGACTGAACCGGACCTGGCTTATACCATCGCTAGAGTTTAATGAGCGGTTGGAGCGGTTCGGGGTGGAGAGTATCTCTAAGACCATGTCGGCGAGTGCCCTCCTATGTCGCCCTGAAATGGACTACAGCCTTCTCTCTCGTGCCCTTGGCATGGCCGATGGATTGCAGGAGGATGTGGTGGAGCAGGTGGAGGTCCGCGTCAAGTACGAGGCCTATATCAGAAAGCAAGAGGCACAGGTCGAGCGATCGTCCAGGCTGGAGCATCTGGCCATACCCGACGGAATGGACTATGGTGAGGTGGCTGGCTTGCGGCGAGAGGCACGAGAGAAGCTGGCCAGCTTCCAGCCGGCGACGGTTGGAATGGCGTCGCGGATCAGCGGGGTGACCCCCGCTGATGTGTCGGTGCTGTTGGTTGCCCTGGAGAGAAAGAGGCGGAACGGTTTGTCCTCATCCCTTTGAGAGGGGGAGGCGCGAGCGGGCCAACAGGCCCGTGAAGGTGGAGAGGGCTAAGCTTGAAGATCGCCAGCAGCTGGCTTTCGCCCCAGAAGCGAGAGGTGCCATCCCGGGGGCTCGAGGCGGGTGAACTGCTCCCGCTCCTTCTGGTGCTGATCGTCGCATTGTTGGCCCGCCTGGCATTGCTGGATCGGATTCCCACCAATGTCATGCCGGACGAGGCCGACAATATGGTGGACGTCTATCACATCCTGGCCGGCACCGGACCGTGGTTGATTGGCTTCGATTGGACCCAACTGCCCGCTTTGAACGTCTACATCATGGCGGGGTTCGTGCGATTGTTTGGGTTCTCGGTCGTCGGGATGAGGATGGCCGCGGTGGCGACCAGCACCCTCGCACTGGTCCCCTTCTATCTCTTGGCCCGAAGGGCTGTCAGTCCGTTGCCGGCGTTGCTGGCCACACTGCTGCTTTCCACCAGCCTCTGGTATCTGAATTTCTCTCGGACTGCCTGGTCCAATATTCACGTGGTTCTCTTCGGCCTCTGGACAGCCTGGTTGCTGCGGGAGGCGATCGATCGTCAGAGACTGTACCTCTACATTCTGGCGGGAGTTAGCCTGGCTCTTACCCTGTACGGCTACTACTCCGGCAGGGCTATGGTGGTGGCGCTGATCCTGTTTCTTCCGTTCGGTCTCCTACTCAACGGGGATCGTTGGCGGGCTATCCTTTCCGGATACCTCTTG